>CBFGLP010000504.1:0-6032 GCA_965649595.1 uncultured Myxococcales bacterium
GCGACGGGCGACGGAGACGGAGACGGAGACCCGACTGCGACGGGCGACGGAGACGGAGACGGAGACCCGACCGAGACGGGAGACGGGGACCCGACCGAGACCGGGGACGGTGACTCGACCGAGACCGGAGACGGAGACGGAGACGGAGATCCGACCGAGGGCGAGCAGTGTGGCTGCGAGCACTTCGAGTGCGTGCCCAACGAGATCAACGACGGCTGCCCGGCTCAGTTCGAGTGCGTCGGTGACTGCTGCGTGCCGGTCTGCGACTTCTTGCCCAAGTGCACGGACAGCGAGCTCGGTTGCCCGGCGCCGCTCGAGTGCGATGCCGAGACCAACTGCTGCTTCGACGCCTGCGGCGACATGCCGAAGTGCACGGACAGCGAGATCGGCTGCCCGGCGCCGCTCGAGTGCGACGTCGACACCAACTGCTGCTACGACGCCTGTGGCGACATGCCGAAGTGCACCGACAGCGAGGTCGGCTGCCCGGCGCCGCTGGTCTGCGACGTCGAGTCGAACTGCTGCGTGCCAATCTGCGAGGAGGGCGTGGTCGAGTGCATGCCCAACGAGGTCGACGATGGCTGCCCCGACGGGACCGAGTGCGTCGAGGGCTGCTGCGAGCCGCTCTGCGGCGGCAACCCGGTCTGCATGCCCAACGAGGTCGACGACGGCTGCCCGCCCGACTTCGTGTGTGACGGTGACTGCTGCGTGCCCTCTTGCGAGGACGACGTGCCCGAGAACATGAGCTTGTGGGTGCCGGGCTTCCAGTCGGCCGCGGCGCAGCCCGACTCGCAGCCGAGCTGGACCTGGTGGTGGTGAGCCCGGGCTTCAGCTAGCTCGACGAGCGACTGTTCGGCGAGCCCGTGTCACGACGGGCTCGCCGAACGTTTACATCCTCACTCGACCGGAGGCGGCGGCTCGTAGGGCGTCTGGCACACGCCGATCTCGAGGATCATGTAGAGCAGCACCAGCTCCTGCGGCGTGAGCCCGATGTACGCGTCGCTGCCTTCGGCCGTGTGGTAGGTAGTGAACATCAGCTTGCCGCAGCCGTACTCGGCGCTGATCGTCAGCGGCCAATTGCCGCCCGAGATGATGTAGCCGTCGCCAGGGCCCTCGACCCAGGTCTTGTGCCCGACGTCGACCTGCCCGCCCATCCCGTCATCGACCAGCACCGGCGGGGTCTCCTTGACGCCGGACCAATTGTTGACGGTCTCGATCAAGGGCAGGTTGTTGATGGTCGGGAACCCGCCGCCGCCGTTTTGCGGGTTGATGTCCTTCAAGCCGGGCGGCAGCGCCTGCAGCCACGCGAGCAGCTCCGGATTGAGCACGGTGCCGGTCGAGTCGTACTCGCTAAATAGATCGGTGTCGCCCGCGTCGTCCCAGAAGGTCTGGTACTGGCTGAAGGGCTCGCCGATGAACTCGTTCGACCAGTCCGAGACGTAGAGCTTTCCGCCCAGCTCGACCCACTTGCGCAGGTTGACCTTGGCTTGCTGATCGAGATCGAAGAGCGCGTAGTCGTTCGAGCAGGGCACGAAGATGATGTGGTACTGCTCGAGCAAGAGATAATTCTGAAGTAGCTGACCGAAGTCGCCCTTGACCTCGAGATCGATCCCGCCGCCCGCGTTGTCCCATACGTCGAATTGCTCGGTCCCGGGGATCAGCGTCTCGCGGTGGAGGTTCATGTCGACGAGCGTGTCGCCGAGCCCGAGCTTGGCGAGCCCATCCTCGAGTCGATCGTAGGAGCCCCAGGCCATCGCGATCTTGGGGATGTAGAGCCCCTGCGGCGGATCGTTGTGATCGGGCAAGCTGGTGGTCGTGTCGGGCAGCGGGTTGGCCCCGGCGGCCACGTTGACCTGAGTGATGCGCAGGAACTGGCCCTTCTGCACGGCGATCCACCAGGTCCCGCTGTCGAGCGCCAGCTCGAAGCTGCCGTCGGGCTTGCTGGTCGTCCACGGGTTGGTCCCGCACTCGAGCTCGACGCACTCGGCACAGTAGACGGTCTGCGGGATGCCGTCGGGCTTGTCCTTGCTCGCCCAGACCAGCGCGCCGGAGACCGGGATCTCGAGGTTCGGTGCGTAGACGGTGCCGCTGATGCTGGCGTCGGTGTCGCCGAAGCTCGGGCACTCGTCGCCGCCCTCGGCGTTGCCCTCGGCCATGCCGTCGTCATTGCCGAAGTCGAGCTTGGGCCCGGTCTCGTCGTCGTCGATCTCGTCGTCGCCCGGCTGTTCGCCGACGCTGTCGATGCCATCATCGGCGTCGTCGTAGATGTTGCTGGGCCCGTCGTCGCCCCCGCAGCCGAAGGGGAGCACGAAGGACAGAGTGACCAGTGAGAGTGGAGCGATTCGATGCAAGGAAGGCATTGCGACACCCGGCGGACCCGCCAATGGATCCGTCATGGCGATGGTAAGGCAGCTGGGTCCCGCGATGTCCGCAAGTTGGACTGCGCCGGCCGCCATCGTCATCGAAGCCAAAACGAGTAAGCTCCGCCCGTGCCCGAGGCGGACATTCAGCTCGACCCCGACGCGTTCGGCGACCCCGATCGGCTGCGTCGGGCTGCGGCGCGCAAGGCCGGGGTTCCGCTCGATCAGGCCCGGCACGTGATCGTGCGGCGGCGCAGCGTCGATGCTCGACGCGGCAAGGTGCAGATTCGTGCATTGGTCGAGGTGCTCACGCACGACCCGGCTCCCGAGCCGCTCCCCCAGCCCTGGCCGCTGCCCAAGCTCGAGGGTGAGCCGCGCGTGGCGGTCGTCGGGGCAGGACCTGCGGGGCTCTTTTGTGCGCTCGCGCTCGCTCGCGCGGGTGTTCGTTCGATCGTGCTCGAGCGTGGCCAAGCCGTCGGTCAGCGGCGCCGCGACGTCGCCGATCTCAGCGCTCGCGGCATCCTGCACCCGGACAGCAACTACTGCTTCGGCGAGGGCGGAGCCGGGACCTTCAGCGACGGAAAGCTCTACACCCGCTCCGACAAGCGTGGCCCCGTCGACGAGGTGCTGCGGGCGTTCGTCGCTCACGGGGCGCCGCCGGACCTGCTGGTCGACGCGCGGCCGCACATCGGCACCAATCGGCTGCCGAAGGTAGTGACCAGCCTGCGCGAGCACCTCGAGCAGGCGGGCGTGCAGGTCCGCTTCGGCGCTCGCGTGACGCGGGTGCTCACCCACTACGACGCGGTGACCGGGCTCGAGCTCGAAGGTGGTGAGCGGATCGACGTGGGGGCGGTCGTGATCGCGACCGGGCACTCGGCCCGCGACGTGGTCCGCTTCGTGCGGGACGCCGGCGCTCGCGTGACCTTCAAGCCGTTCGCGCTCGGGGTTCGGCTCGAGCACCCGCAGCCGCTGATCGATCGGATCCAATACGGGCGCTGGGCCGGGCACCCGGTGCTCGGCGCCGCCAGCTATCGACTCGTGCAGCAGGTCGGCGACTGCTCGGTGTTCTCGTTCTGCATGTGCCCCGGCGGCCACATCGTGCCCGCGGCGACCGAGCTCGACGGCCAGGTCGTCAACGGCTGGAGCCCCTCGTCTCGCCGCGGACGCTTCGCCAACAGCGGGTTCGTGGCCGAGGTCGGCCCGGCGCAGCTACAGCAGCTCGGGCTCGATCCCGTAGATCCGCTCGCGGGCATCGAGTTTCAGCGTCGCTTCGAGCGAGCGGCCTACGACGCGGGCGGCGGCGCCTTCGTGGCGCCTGCTCAGGGGTTGCTCGACTTCGTCGGGGGGCGAGCCAGCCCGGGTTTACCCGAGTGCAGCTACCCGCGAGGGGTCCAGCCCGCGCGGCTCGACGAGCTGCTCGGCATGCTCGCCAAGCCGATCCAGCTCGCGCTCGGGCAGATTGCCAAGGTCATGCCCGCGTTCGTCACCGACGAGGCCCTCGCGGTCGGGGTCGAGAGCCGCACCAGCGCGCCCTATCGGATCGAGCGAGATCGGGACAGCTTGCAGTCGCCGACGCTGCGCGGGCTCTATCCGTGTGGCGAGGGAGCCGGATTCGCGGGTGGGATCATGTCCGCGGCGCTCGATGGGATGCGCGTGGCCGAGGCGATCGCTCGCGGTTGATCGTCCCGAAGCGAGACGTGCGGAGTCGCCCGTTAGCGGCGATCGAATCGCCCATTGTCGGCGGCATGCGCGTGCGGGTATTTTCGACCGGCATGGTCGAGGTCGAGAAACAGTACATGGGCCGCTCGCGGGCCAAGATGTGGACCTACGTGATCTTGGCGGCGCTGCTGTTGATCGGGCTGCTCGTCGCCAACTTCGCCTGGGAGAACCCGGACGACGCCAAGGCTGCCGTCGACGGCTTCCTCGGCCTGCCCGGCTGGGCGCTCGTCGGGATCACGGCGGTGCTCGGCGCGGGCGTGTTCTTCCTCGGCCTCAAGATCGAAGCCGACTGGCCCGAGGCGCTAGGCGCCTTGATGATCTCGGGCTCGGTCATGGCCGCCGAGGTGATGATCGGGCTCGACACCTTCGCGCTCGGCGGGATGAGCCTGCTGCCCTACATCATTCCGCTGCTGATCTTCGTGCTGCTGTTCGGGATCGGGATCATCAAGTCCAAGTGAGCATGGCCAGCGACGACGAGGCTCGACCCCTTCGCGTGGACGCATCGCACGACTCGCCCGTGTTCGCGGGTCGATACCTCATCCACGCGCCGGCGCTGCGGCGCTCGCCGGTGACCCACGACTTCGTCGCGCTCGGGTTCGTGGTCGGCGGCAGCGCGACCTTGGAGCTGCGCGGACGCTGGCAGCTCTCGGTCGGCGACGCGGTGCTCGTGCCTACCGGCGAGCCGCATCGGCTCATCGAGGCCGATCAGCTCGATCAGTGGGGGCTCAGGTTCTGCGCGACCTGCCTCGAGGTTCAGGGCGGGGCGGCGTTGCTCGAGCACTTCTGGCGGGTGCGTACGGGGGCGGCCGTGGTCGTGCGCATCCCCGAGGCCCGGCGAGCGTTCCTCGAGTCGCTCTTTGTCGAGCTCGGCCGCGAGACCGAGCGCGGCCCGGCTGGCAGCGCTCTGGTGGCGCAGAGCTTGGTCGCGCTGATCCTGACCGAGGTCACTCGCGCGGCCTCGCAACACGAGGGGCGAGCGCTCGGTGGTGATCTGGTCGCGAGCGCGCTGCAATTGATCGAGCAGCGAGGGCTCGGCCCGCTCGCGCTGCGCGACGTCGCGTCGGCGCTCGGGTGCTCGAAGGCTCACCTCACGACCGTGGTTCGCAAGGCGACCGGGCGCTCGGTCGGGCAGTGGATCGTCGCGCATCGGCTCGCCGAGGCGCGGCGACGGCTGCTGCACACGGACGAGCAGGTCGAGGAGATCGCGGAGCGGGTTGGCTACGCCGACACCACGCACTTCATTCGGATGTTTCGACGCGAGCACGGGCTGACGCCGGCGGCGTGGCGGGGCCGGCATAAGAGTTAGAAACGGGGCTGGGCGGCGCGCCAGCGACGCCATTTGTATGTCGATTCCTATATGGCCCCAAACTGGCGATCGAGTGAAGCAATGCACGCATGAACGGCGCGCCGTGACGGCACCCTCAGGCTAGGGGAGATGACGACGCCGTATCTGACGATGGGACTCGCATGCCTGCTCCCGTTCATGAAAGGGTGCCCGTGGGACGATCCGGATCCGGGGAGCGACTCCGACGATGCTCTAGGCGAAGGAGAGAGCGAAGAAGAGGACGAGGAAGAGAGCGAAGATAGCGACGGATGCGGTGACGCATGTACGGAAGAGCCCTGCACCTGGGACGTTGCGACCACGTCGTTTCCAATCCACGTGTGGCCGGGCCAAGCCGTGCTCGGCGAGATCGCATTCGATGGCAATTGCGACCTCATCGTCGGCGGTGGCGAGGAGCTGCCGAATCTCTATCGCGTGAGCGAGGACGGCGCTGTCTCGCTCGTGCTCGAGGGTCTGCCCAACGGGATCATTTCGGGCATCACCCATCGGGCGAGCGACAACCGCATCTACTTCTCCGCAGGCATCCCCGACCAGCTCTACGCCCTCGATGACCAGGATCAGCTCGAGCTGATCGTCGCCCTGCCCGATCCCGTAAACAGCCTGACCGTGGCCCC
>CBFGLP010000505.1:0-3633 GCA_965649595.1 uncultured Myxococcales bacterium
CCAGAGATTTACGTGTACACGGGAGATTGGCAGCAGCGAAGCCAGCTGATCGGGCTGCCGATCTTCCCGAGCCTCGGGATGCGAATCGACTATTGATCTTTGCAATCACCTCTATCCGGAGCTCGATATTTACACATCGGATTGGCGGAAACGATCGGCCCTATTCGGGCTGCCGATCTTCGCCAGCCTCGGCGTGCGGGTAGACGATTGAGCGATTGGGCGATAGGGTGGGGGCGTGCGTCCGTCGGCGAGATCCCTCCGGGCAAAGGGCCATCCATGTCAGCCCTCCGGGCTGAGCCTGCGGGTCAAATTGGCGCTGCTCCCCTCATTGGGGCTAGCGAGCTGCACGTTCGAGCTGGTCTCGCGCTTCGAGATCACCGAGCCCCTGCTGGTCGGGGTGCGCGTGCGGGTGGTCGAGCTGGCCCCAATTTGGCCGTCTCGAGTCGGCCCCGATCCAAACCGGGTCGAGCCGATCGCCGAGCCGCTCTCGGGCGATCGGGTGCGGGTCGAGGCGCTGGTGGTCGAGGTCGACGGGACGCTGCGGCCGACGGAGCAGATCGACGCGCTGTGGTTCATGTGCGGCTTGGAAGGGTGCACCGACGGCTCGTTCGACCTGCTGCCTGAGCTCGACACGCCCTGCGCGAGCCTCGATGACTGGACGCTGGAGAGCACCTGCGCGCTCGGTGGTGGCGGTGCGCTCGAGCTCGAGGTGCCGCCGGCTGGCGACGCCGAGATCCCCGAGCTCGTCGCGCTCCAGCTCTACGTCGTCGTCGCACGCGAGCCGGATGTCCGGGCCGAGGACTGCCTGCGCTGGCGAACGACCCGCGATCGCCAGCTCGAGGGCTGCGGGTTTCGGCGTCACGTGGTCAGCCTGGGCCCCTACGGGCCGCTCGCCGACCAGATCGTGCAGGCGGGCGGCTCGATCGAAGTGCCGCTCGACGAGATCCCCGCGGCGGCCTACCTCGAGCCCGCGAGCCGCGAGCCGGTGCTCGAGCAGGTCGAGCTCACGATCGCAGGGCAGACGACGCTGGTCCCTGTCGCGGGTCCGCCGATCCCACTGCGTCGAGGGACCTCGCTTCGATTGAACGTCGACGAGGAGCTCGTCGATCCGAGCAAGCGCGAGGTCGACATTGGCCCGCGGCAGGCCGAGCAGTCGTACGTGTTCGTGCCCTATCCCGAGCTCGCCTACTACGACTTCTACGTGACGGAGCCGCTGCGTAGGCTCGACGATCCGGGGCTGTTCGCATTGAGGCGGACGTCCGCGCAGATCGAGGTCGACGCCGAGGCCGAGCTGGGCCCTGCACGGATCGTGATCATCTACGGCGACGAGGCGGGCGCTCAGACCATGACGTGGATCGACGTGGACGTGCAGCCATGAGCCGCGCTGCGGTCCTCGTAGCTGCATGCTCGGTGGCCGCGTCGATGCTCGCGTGCCCGCGCGAGGCCGCAGCCGAGGGGCCTCCGGAGGGCGATGCCATCGAGGGGCCGCAGGCGGCCACGACTCGGACCGTCTCGGGGCGGGTGCGCGTGGCGGGTCGGCGCGAGCCCCTGGCCGACGTGCGGGTGATCGTCGTCGACGCGCCCAGCGACGTGCGCCCCGGTCGACCCGCTCGCGAGCCGCTCGATCCCGAGGCCCTCGCGTGGATCCGCGAGGGCACCAGCGACGCCGAGGGCCGCTTCACGATCACCGACGTTCCGCTCGGCAAGGTTCGGATCGTCGTGCTCGCGCCGGGTCACGTGCGCTTCGAGCAGTGGGCCGAGGTCGAGGCACGCGGCGACGAGCTCGAGCTCTTCGTCGAGCCCGAGGCCGGCTACCGAACCGAGGTCGTGTCCGAGCGGGCCAAGCAGCTCGGCGAGCCCGAGCACGCGCTCGCGGCCGAGCAGGCGCAGGTCTATCCGGGCAGCGGTGGCGACGTGGTGCGGGCGGCCCAGAACCTGCCCGGGGTCGCGCGCTCGCCTGGCGGTGTCGGGCTGCTGGCGATCCGCGGAGGCGACCCACGGCAGACCGGCATCTATTTCGACGGCCACCCGGTCCCGCGAGCTTTTCACGTGCTGCCGCTCGCCTCCGTCGTCGCGCCGGGCCTGGTCGATCGCGTCGAGCTGACGCCAGGCAACTACGACATGGCGTTCGGGGGCCACAGCGCCGGGCTCGTGCAGATCCAGTCCCGCGCGGGCCAGCGGGCGGGTGTTCATGGTCGGGCGCACCTCGATCTGTTCGACGTCGCGGGGACGATCGAGGCGCCCGTCGGCGCGGGGTCGGTGATCGTCGGAGCCCGCCGCAGCCACGTCGACGCCCTGCTCGGCGCCGTCAACCTGACGCTCGGCTCCGACGCGCTGCTCTTGCCCGGCTATTGGGACTATCTCGCCCGCTTCGAGCACCCGACCGCGCCAGGGCACATGCTCACGATCCGGGCGCTCGGGGCCGGTGACGTGCTGCGCGGCAAAGGCCCCGCCGCGCTCGAGTTCGGATCCGGGTTTCACCGCTTCGATCTGGCGTACGCGATCGCTGGCAAGCGCTGGCGGATCTCGCTGAGCCCGGCGCTGCGCTTGGACGAGGGCAAGCTCGCGGTCCCGGAGTACTCGCTGCGCCGCCGCGCCAAGGTCGGCTCGCTGCGCGTGTCGTTGGCCCGCGAGCTGCGGTCGTGGGTCGAGCTGCAGCTCGGCAGCGATCTGGTGTTCGAGCGTTGGCATCGCCACGAGACCGCCGAGGGCTACAACCCGAGCACGGTTACCTACGGGACGTTCGAGACCCGCACCGATGGTCGAGAGCTCGCGCTCGGCGTGTGGGTCGGCTTCGCGTTTCGCATCGATACGCCAACTGGTCCGCTGCAGCTGCGCCCGCAGCTGCGCGGCAACCTGTTCTGGGCTGGCGACGAGGCGCGGGTGATGCCGGATCCGCGGCTCGACCTGCGCTGGCGCGTGCACGAGCGGGTCGAGCTGTTCGGGGCGATCGGGCAATTCTCGGCGCCCGTCGTGCTCGGCGTCGGGGAGGCGAGCACCAATTTGATTAATCGGACCGGCAACGTCGGAAATGGCCGCGCCGACGTACCCACCGCGATCACCGTGTACTTCGATCCGGGCATCGAGGGCGAGGTCGCCGAGGGATCGCTGCTGGTCTCGCGGACGCTCCAGACCAGCTTGGGCGCCGAGCTCGAGCTGCCCTGGTCGCTGACCCTGCGCGCGACCGGGTTTTTTCGCGAGACCGGCCCGCAGTCGAAGCTCGCGGTCGATACCACCAGCGCGACGCCTCGCGCGGTCGAGCTCCGGGTCGCGCAGCAGCGCGCGTATGGGCTCGAGCTGCTGCTCGGGCGCATGCTCGCCAAGGACATCCACGGCTGGATCGGCTACACGCTGCTGCGGTCCGAGAGCCGGTTCACGAGCCCGCAGCTCGATCCCTGGCGACCGACCCGCTTCGATCAACGCCACAACCTGGTCGTGCTGGCCAGCTTCGGCTTGCCGCGCGGGTTTCGGTTCGGCCTGCGCTTTCGGCTGGTCTCGGGCAACCCCGACACGCCGGTGATCGGGGCCGAGACGTGGAGCTCCGGTGCGTTCTTGCAGGTCAATCCCGTCCGGGCGCAGCTCGGCATGATCGATCGGCCGCTCTTTCACCAGCTCGATCTGCGGCTCGACAAG
>CBFGLP010000506.1:0-28988 GCA_965649595.1 uncultured Myxococcales bacterium
GCAACGACGAGGACACCGACGAGTGCATCCCGACCTGCACGCTGGCCGTCTGCGGCGACGGCTTCGTCCACATCGGCGTCGAGGAGTGCGACGACGCCAACGCGGTCGAGGACGACCTCTGCCAGTCCACCTGTGTTGCCAACGCCTACGGCGACGACTTCGAGACCGGCGACCTCATGTTCCTGCCCTGGGTGACCAGCGCTCCGGCATGGACGGTCACGACCCTCCAGCAGCACGCGGGCAGCTACTCGGCCGTCAGCGCGGACATCGGCGACGGCGGGACCACGTCGATGCAGGTGACCCTGCAGATCCCCGCCGCGGCCCAGGTCCGCTTCTGGCACCGCGAGAGCAGCGAGGCGAGCTTCGACTACCTGCGCTTCTACATCGACAACACTCAGCAAGGCCAATGGTCGGGTAGCAACGTGTGGGCGCAGGCCAGCTACCCAATCGCGGCCGGTCAGCACACGCTGCGCTTCACCTACAGCAAGGACGGCTCGGTCAGCTCGTTCGAGGACGCGGTGTACGTCGACGACCTCGAGATCCTGCCGCCCTGATTCCCACCGTGGCCTCGGTTGACGTACCATTCTCGCGTTGTCGACATCGCTCCAACACCAGATGCATCAGCTCGGCTACGAGCTGCTCGAGCTGCTCGGGAGCGGCGGAATGGGCCGAGTCTGGCGAGCCCGCGAGCTGAGCCTCGATCGCCAGGTCGCGATCAAGTTCATCGCCGACGCGACCGATGACCCCGCGTCGAGGGCCCGCTTCTTGGTCGAGGCCCGCGCGCTCGCTCGGATCCAGCACTCCAACGTCGTCGTGGTCTATCAGCTCGGCGAGGTCGAGGGGCAGCCCTTCTTGGTCTATGAGCTGGTCGAGGGCACCAGCGTCGACGCGCTGATCGGCAGCCTGTCGTGGCGGCGGGCCCTGGCGATCAGTCGCGACCTCGCGCGCGGGCTCGCGGCCGCCCACGAAGCCGGCGTCCTGCACCGCGATCTCAAGCCGGCCAACGCGATGCTCACCAGCTCGGGCGTCGCCAAGCTGATCGACTTCGGGCTAGCCAAGCTGTTGAGCGAATCGAAGGGCGAGCCCGCCAGCGATGGCCTCGATCCGACCACGTCGGGGACCTGGCGAGCGCTCGGTGGTCTGGCTGCGCGCGCGCTCGGCCACCAGAGCGGCACGATCGCGGGCGTGTCGAGCGAGTGGACGATCGACGCCGACGCCGACCCGAGCCCGATCGGCGACCTCGACGAGACCCACATCGACCCCGCCGTCACGCGTGCCGGGACGCTGCTCGGTACGCCCCGCTACATCGCGCCGGAGCTGTGGCTCGGCAAGCCGGCCACGCCACGCACCGACGTCTACACGCTCGGGTTGGTCGCCTGGGAGATGCTCTCGGGCTGCAGGGCCCACGCCGGGCTCGACCAGATCGAGCTGATCAAGACGATCATCCAGCGGCCGCTGCCCGAGCTCGGGGTGCTGTGTCCCGAGGTCCCGCCCGAGCTGTCGCGGATCATCGATCGGGCGGTCCGCAAAGAGGCCGCCGCACGCTACGGGTCCGCCACCGAGCTGCTCGCCGCGCTCGAGCAGGCGACCGACGACCTGCAGGCGCTCGGTCGGCTCCCGCGTCCGCACCACCGCGGCGATCCGATGATCGACGTCCATGATGCGCAGCTCGTCCGGACCTCGCTCGCGCGCGTGCTCGAGGACGGCAGCTTCATCCCGAAGTTCTACGATCGCCTGTTCGAGGTCGACCCGAGCCTGCGCCCGCTCTTTCCAGCCGATCTGCGTCGGCAGGCGCAGAAGCTCGCCGATGCGCTGCAACTGGCAGTCGCGCTGCTGCGGGATCCCGACCGCCTGCGGCCCAGCCTCGAGGAGCTGGGCGCTCGCCATGCCGGCTACGGGGTCATCGACGAGCACCTCGACGTCGTGGGCGGGGTCTTGATCGCGATGCTCGAGCTGGCCGAGGGGCCCGCGATGACACCGACCTTGCGCGAGGCCTGGCTGACGGCGTGGGGCGAGCTGGCCCGCCCGATCCGTGCAGGGCTGAGGCTTCGACCAAGCGATCAGTCGTGATCGCAGTGCTCGTCGTGCACGTGCCCCGGGTGGCCGTGCGGATGGTCGTGATCGTGATCGTGCCCGCCCTGCCGCATCTGCGCGATCGCAGCCGAGGTGATCTGCAGCTGCACGAGGTTGACCACGCCCGCGACCTTGTCGGGCTCGGCGGCGCCACGCAGCTCCTGGGCCAACGTGCGTACGCGCTTGGCCTCGGCCGCGTGCCCGTCGAGCCAGAAATTCACGGCCACGTCGTCGAGCGCGTTGGCAAAGATGCCGCCCAGCGCCTCGCGCAGGGCCGCGTCACCGGCCGAGGCCTCGATGATGTGGACCAGCCGCTCCTCGGTCGTGATCGTCGCGGGGTCGACCCCCTCCATGCGCGCGCTCAGGCGCTCGAACAGCGCGTTGGCGTCGAACAGCACCGGCCAGGTGTGGACGCCACCACGCATGAGCAGCTCGCCGAGGTCGCCGGCGGAGGGCTCGACGTCGGCCAACGCAGCGTCGAGGAAGGTCGGCTCCGGGCGCTCGCTCGGGACCTCGCCGAAGCGGAACAGGTGCTCGTCCAGCGCCTTGGGGACCGGGAGGTTGGCGGCGAAGGTCTTGTCGCGACCCCAGCGCAGCCGCGCGAACACCCAGTCGAGCGGGATGCTGCGATCATCGGTGGCGCGCTTCCAGTCGCGGACGGTGCGAGCCTGCTGGCCGTCGGTCTGCATGTACGCGCCGAAGTCGATCACCCGATCATAGGGATCGATCAGCGCGATGAAGAGCAGCGCGCCCTCCTCCTCGTGCGGGATGCTCAGCGTCAAGCGAGTGACCGCAGGCGAGGCGTCGAGGTCGAGCAGCGCCGAGGCGCCGGCGTGGCGGCGGAGATCCTGCACGCCCGCGTTCGCCCAGGTGCGGGTCGACTGCTCGGCGGGGACGTCGATGCCCTTGCTGCGCAGCACGTGGATGGCCTTGCGCGCGGCCTTGCGAACCTGCTTGTCGGCGTGGTCCTCATAGGCGAGCAGAGCCGCCACGTTCTTGGCTTTGTGCAGGCCGGCAATCTCGTCGAGCAGCGCCTTTTGGTCGGACATGGTCGGCGCTTGGTAGCAGAGCCGGCCGGCGCCGAAAAGCCCGACCCTCAAAGCCCATGGTCCAGGGCGAAGGCTGGGGACAAGTTGGCCCCGGTGCCCCAGCGAGCCCGCTTCCAGCCGGGCTGCTCGGGCAGCTCCCAGGCGACCGCGGTCCGCAACATCCGCAGCGCGATGCCGCCTTCGGCCACCCGATCGCTGTGCTCCCCGGGGTCACGCTCGAGGTCGTAGTAATGCTGCGAGTCGCGGCCGACCCCGGGGCCGAGCACGAACTTGTGCGCGCCGATCAGCGCGGCCCGGCTGCCGTCGCCCATGTAGGAGACGATCAAGCGCGGGGGTGGCTGCGGATCGTCGATCAGCGGGACCAGGCTCTCGCCCTGCCAGCGGGGATCGTACTCGACCCCGATCAGATCGGTGAGCGTCGGCGCGAGGTCGAGCAGATCGACCGCCGCCTCGACGCGACCTGGCGCGAGCAGAGCCGGGGCACGGATCGCCAGCGGCACGCGGATGCTCTCTTCGTAGAGCGTGACGCCATGGCCCGCGCCGCCATGCTCGAGGAACTCCTCCCCGTGAACCCCGACGAGCACGATCAGGACATCGTCGAGCTCTCCGCGGGCCTCGAGCGTGTCGAGCAGCTGGCCGAGCGCCTGATCGATCACCTGCAGGTCGCCGCGATAGAGCCGACGCACGTAGTCGAGCTGAGCCGCGTCGGGGAGCACCTTCCCGGTACGCACGCGGCCGACCCACATGTGCGTGCGGTGCTGCAGCGGCGCACCGATCGGCACGACGACGTCGGTCAAGAGCTCGCTCGGTGGGTCATAGGGCGCCTGCGCGTCGCTGAACACCCCGTGGATGAAGCGCGGGCTCGGCCGCCGCTCGAGCTCGCCGAGCATCACCTCGATGATCTTGCTGGCGTCGTTGCCTCGGGTGTTGCTGCGCTCGAGGATCCGGTGATCGGCGTAGCCCTGGGTCAACCCGCGCTCGGCATCGAAGGTGCTATTGGCCGAGACGTTCGAGTTGAAGTAGCCGGCACGATCGAGCACCTCCGCCAACAGCGACTGGCTCTCGGCCACGAAGGTGCCGCGCACGGTCAGGTGCCCGGGCGGCACCACCGAAGACAGCATCGCCGCGTGACTCGGCACGGCCGCGGGTCCGAGCGCGTAGGCCCGCTCGAACACCAGCGCGTCGCGAACGAAGCGCTCGATGTTCGGCAGCGCGGGCCCGCGGCGCTGCGGCTCGAACAGATCGTCCGGGCGCGCGCCCTCGAGCGAGAGCAAGTAGACGTCGCGCACGGCTCGGTCGCGACGATCGATCGGGAGCGAGCGGTTGGCGACGATCTCGAGCTTCTCGAACAGCGCCCCGCCAGCCAGCTCACCCGGCTTGGCGTCGCGGGTGCTGCGGATCCTGATCTCGAGCCGCGTCGGGATCCCGGCGTAGCCGGACAGATCGATCGAGCTGGTCCGGCCGGTCGCGCGCAGCGGATGCTGCAACAGCTCGGCGGGCTTGCGACCCTCCCGATGATCGTCATCGGTGCTCGCGAGGATCTCGAGGCTGCCGCGGCCCGATGCCTCGATCTGCAGACGCGAGCGGCGAGGCGGGACCAAGTAGTAGACCAAGCTGGTCCCGGCCGGGACCTCGAACTCGGTCTTGCCCGCCTGCGAGCGAACCACGTAGTGGCCGCGCTTGGCCGGTCCGGCGCGGATCAGATCGAGCGGACCTACCTCGATCGCCTCGATCGCCGCGGCGACCATCGGAGCCTCGGACCCGCCCGGTTCGGATCCCGTGGGGCTCTGCTCGGTGGCTGGAGGCTGGGCTTGGGGAGCGGCTGCAGCATCGGGCGCGGCGCTGCTCCCCGCAGGCGCGAGGTTGCGGAAGTGCAGACGCAGGCGGTTCTCGCCGGTCACCACGATGTCGTGCGGGAGCGAGAGCGTCCGCCGCTCCCAGGTCTCCGACACGTGCAGGTTGGCGAGCGGGCGCTCCTCCCAGAGCACGGTGACCGATTGATTGGGGGCCAGCGCACGCATGGTGATCGCTAGCGCGAGACCAGCCGTTGGCTGGCCGGGCTCCTCCGGCGGCGGCTGATCGGGCGGCGGCTGCCAAGGGGTGTCGGGGTGCAGCGCGGGGCTCAGCTCACCATCGAGCGGGATGTCGAGCGCCCCCCCCTGCCCGACCAACACGCCCGCCCGCCGACCGTCGACGTCCTGCGCGAGCAACCAAGGCGATCCACCTGCGGCCAGCTGTAGGTGCTTGCGCGCGCTCGGGTGGCCGAGATCGATCAGCAGCCGCCCCTGACGGACCACCACGGCGCTCGGTCGCTGGGCGATCAGGTCCTGCCACGCGTCGGTGCTGCCGACCCGCGCGACCGGGGCGAGCTGTGGGACCTCGGGTTGCTTCTCGCTCGACTCGGCGACGGCGCGAGGGCGCGAGGGCACGTCGTCGCCACAGCTCGCGAGCGAGAGCAGGACCAGCGCGAGCAGCTGTAAGAACGAGTGCAATCGAGCGCTCACGTGGGCTCCTCGACGGATGTTGGCCGCTCGTGCATGGCTGCCCGTTGCCGACGCCACTGCTCGCGTGCGATCGCCAGCGCAGGCGCCCACGCGAGCAGCAGGCCGAAAGTCGCCAGCCACCCAGCCCAACCAGCGAACGAGGCCACGAAGCCCGAGCGCGCGGCGGCCTCGAGCGTGGCGATCGTCCCGAGCGTACCGAGCAGCGCGAGCACCCCGGCGCTGGCGAGATCGAAGCTGTGCTCGCGCGCGCGGCTGCGCCGATGATCGAAGCCGACCAACACCGAGCAGAGGCTGACCAACGCGGCCGCGATCGCTAGCTCGATCGGCGTCATGCTCTCGACCCAGGGCAGCAAGCGAGCGAGCAGCGGGCCGCGCTGCCACTCGACCCACAGCGTCTGCGGGGCGAACAGCTCGGCCGGTGGCGCGAGCACGCCGAGCAACACCTGCGCGAGCACTCCCCACAGCGCGACGCCGAGGATCGGACGACGGATGACCACGGCGGTCAGCGCTCCGAGCAGCCCACCGACGACGATCACGAAGGGCATGACCCGCACGCGCACGGGCTCGGGTGAGCGGATCTCCCAGCCGGCCCGCCACAGGTGCAGCTGCAGCGCGAGCGCGCGTGGGTGCTCGATCGCTTCGATCCTCAGCAGGTGCGGGCTCTTGCCGCGCGAGAACCATGGCGTGTCGTCGACCGCCTGCTCGACCGCGGGCAGGATCCACATCGATCCGCCGTCTTGGATCACCTCGACCGGCATCGGCTCATCGCGCTGCAGCACGCCCGCGTCGTCGCGCACACCCGCTAGCAAGGCCAGATCGTCGAGCGAGCGGCCGGCCAGCTCCCGCATCGCCGCCGCGCGGGTGCTCGGCCCATCCAAGCCCACGAGCGCGACGCAGGCGAGCACCAGGCCCACCAGCGCGACGAGCAGCAGCGAGCGTGGCAAGGAGTGCATGGACGGGGTCGACCGAGCCTTTTAGCGATCGTCGCGCGAGCCAGCAAGCGCGTCGGCGTCGACGATCCAAGCCGGCTCGAGCGAGAGGCCGAAGAGCACGCGCACGAGCAGGCCCGGCCGCGCGAGCGCAGGCTCGACCGCGAGGTTGCCGGGCGCGCCTTCCTCGACGACGGCGGCGAGCGGCCCAGCGAGCAGGCGCTCGCGCAGCGCGGCCCGCTGCGGGGCCCCTTCGGCTCCCGGGGGAACCGAGGCGAGCAGTGCAGCGAGCGCCTCGGCGCGCCGCCGGGGCGAGCACGCGGACGCGACCCCGATCCATTCCATCGCCGAGGTCGGCTCGCCAGGCTCGCGCGCCAGCTCGCACAGCGCCTCCGCGTCGCTGAGGAACGCCAGCTCGCGGCTGTCGGCCAGCTTGGGCGCGTCGACGGGCGTGTCGGCCTGCTCGAGCGCAGCGACTGCGGCGGGGTGCGAGCGACGGACAGCGTCGCTCAGCAACACCTCGGCCAAGAGCTCGCTCGCCAGCGCGTCGGCTCGCGGCTCGCGGGCGAGCTGCCAGAGCAGCTCGTCCATCAGCCTCCAGCGGCGCGCGGGCGGAGCCTCACCGAGCCACTCGATGACGCCGCGCGAGAGCTCCTCGAGCCCGGCCTCGTCGCGCTCGCGCAGCTGCTCGTCGAGATCGACGTCGCGCAAGCGAGTCAACACCAGCTCGCGCCGGGCCGCCGTGTCCTGCAAGCCGTCGCTGTGCAACAGCACCTGCCGAAGGGCCTCGAGCGTGTACTCGCGCGCGCCGTAGCTGCGGCCCGCGACGGCCGCCCGAGCCCACAGCGCGCGCGGGTTGTCGGTCAGGCCCGCGGCCGAGGTCGTCAGCAAGGCCGCTCGCTGGCCCTCGCCGTGCGCGAGCGCGAGCTCGGCGTGGAGCTGCAGCTGCATCGTCGCGTCGAGCTCGGGCGCTTGGACCAGGCGCTCGTCGAGGGTCGCGATCGTCAGCTCGTGAAGGCCGGCGTGCAGCAAGGGGATCACGACCGGGCCGCTGCACGCGAGCGCGACGTCGGCCTCGAGCGCGCGCGCGAGCGCCTGCCCGCTCGCGGGGCTGCCAGGCTGGTCGAGCGCGGCGAGCAACGCGGCACGACTGGCCTCGGGATCGAGGCCGACCGCTCGCAGCTCGGCCTCGCGCTCTGGATCGAACCAGCTGCTCGGCTCGGGGCACGGCCACTCGCTGCCGCGCGTCGGGCCGGCAAGATCGAGCCCCGCACCAGCGGCGTCGAGCCGGGGCTGCCAGGTCGAGAACCACTCCTCCCCGAGCACCCGCTCGATCGCCTGCCGATCCTCGCTCGCGTGTTCGACCCCGACCGCCTGCGCCAGCGCCAGCGCGGACGCGACGACCGGCAGCAGCTCGTCGACCAGCGGTCCGGGCACGACCTCGGCCAACGCGAGCGCGTGCCAGACGTGACCGAGCACCAGCTGGCGGCGAACCTCCTCGACCACCACCTCGCCGACCTGCACGAGGCCCGCTCGGTAGCCGCTAGCGATCACGTGTCGTCGCAGCGTCAGCGCGTCGGCTGGCTTGCCGCGCAGCTCGAACAGCCGCGCGAGCGTGAGCAGCAGATCGAAGCTCTGGCGATCGACCGGGACCTCGAGCCACCACGGCTTCGTCGGCCCTGCGAGCGAGGCAGGCTTGGTCGGCTCGCCAGGCACCGAGCCGGGCTTCGGGGGTCCACCGAGCGCCGCAGGATCGGCTCGCACGACGAGCTTGCGAAGGTTGGTGTTGAGCGCGAGCTCGGCCCCCGCGAGGTCCCCAGCGCTCGCGGCCACCCGCCAAGCCTTCGCGCCCTCCTGCGGGCCTTGATGCTCGAGCGAGGCCATCGCGGCGACGATCCACGGCTCGCGCTCGTCGGCCAAGCGATCGCTGTCGCGCACGCCGGCGAGGCGCAGGTAGGCGTACTCGCGCACGCCATCGGGCAGCGTCTCGATCGCCGCGACCAGCTCGTCGAGCGAGTTGTCGCCGACCCACGCAGACAGTCGACGCGAGGACACCAACCCAGGCCCGAGCGCTCCCGCCAGCTCGGCTGCGAGCAGCACCGCGACGTCCTCGGCGGCGAGCTGCATGCCCTCGCGATCGGCCAGGGCGACCACCGCCCGAGGGCTGCGCTTGCGAGCCAGCTCGAGCTGCTCGGCGAGCCGGGCTTCGATCTGCTCGAGCGGCTCGGGGTTGGCTTCGAGCCCCTCGAGGGTTCGTTGAGCTCGCGCCCGCGCCTCGGCCTGGGGACGGATCGCCGCGAGCAGCTCGCGATCGGCGTCGGTGATCGCGTCGGGGCAGATCACGCTCAGCCGGCGGAGATCCGCGTCGGCGGCGAGCGGCTCGTCGAGCTGGAGCAGCGCCTGCGCGCGGCGTCGAAACAGCTCGCACGCCTGCGTCGCGCTCGGGCTCTCGCGCAGGTCCCCGTCGTCGATCGCCAGCAAGCGCCCGAAGTGCGCCGCAGCCATCCCGTCGAGGCCGAGCTCGTGCTCGAGCGCGGCGAGCTGCAGCAGCGAGGGCTCGCGGCCGCCGGTTCGAAAGTCGCGCAGCAGCACCGCGCGGGCCTCGTCGACCTTGTCGAGCTCGACCAGCGCTCGTGCCCACGCCTGCGCAGCCTTGCCGCGCGGGGCGGATTTCATGCTCCGGGCCTCCTGATCGAGCTCGGCCCAGCGCTCCTGCTTGGCGAGCCGAACCAGCGTGCCACCGCAGCCGCTGGCCAGTGCGAGCGCCCCGATCAGCGCGAGGGTAGTCAGGCGACCCGCCATCACTCGCTCGCCTCGGCGCCGTCGGCCGCAACACCAGTGACGGGTGTCGGCGCCTCGGCGCAGCCGAGCACGTCTTCACCACCGACCTCGTCGAGCAAGCGCGCGAGCAGCTTTTGCTCCTCGCCGGTCAGCTCGTCCTTGCCCGCCAGCGCCTCGCACAGCGGCGCGTAGCCGGACTCGGGATCGCCGAGGAACACGTAGCCCTCGGCGAGGCGCAGGTGGTTGCGAGCATCTTCGGGGATCGCCTCGACCAGCCCCTCGAGCAGCTCGAGCCCCTCTTCGGAGTCGCCCTTGGACAGGTGCCGACCGGCGAGCACGTAGAGCGTGCCGAGCATTCGCGTCGCCGCGCGACGCTCGAACTCGGGGTCCCGCTCGATGCTCTTCAACGCCCACTCGCGGACCTCCTCGATCAAATCGAGGGCCTCGAGCCCGCGCCGCTCGGCGGCCCGACCCGCGACCGAGGCTCGGGCGTAGGCATAGGCCGCGCTGCCGTCGTCCGGAGCCTGGCGCACGCGCTCGAGCGCGGCCACGCGATCGGCCTCGCTGACCGAGCCCTCCGCGATCCGCCGCTCGAGCGCCTCGTGAACCGCCCACGGGCCGGCCTGCTCCGCCTCGACGATCGAAGCGTCTACGGTGCCTTTGGGCTTGCAGGCGAGCGAGGCCGAGACGACGACGCACACGAGGCCCAGCCCGACTGCGCGGGCGCGAACGAAGGAAAGCGAGGGAGCGGGCACGGGCGATCGATAGCACGAACGCCGGCCCCCCTCAGCTCCTGGAAGACACGCTCAGTAGGCCTTGACGACGGCGTCGTAGACCTCGGCGCCGGCCTTCTCGAGCTTGCTCAGACCGACCTCTTTGCAGGCCACGGCCCCATCACCGGTGCAGACCTGGGCGAGCTTGCCCTGGAAGGCCTTCTTCTCGGCCGCCGGAGCAGAGGGGAACGCGACCACGACCATCGGCGGCAGCTTCTTGGACTCCCACAGCACCTTCACGCCCTCGGCCCCCTCGGTCTTGGTGAGGCTCGCGTGCTGGGCGTCGTCGATCAGCCCGCAGGCGACCTCGCCCCGAGCCACGGCCTTGATCGTCTTGACCGGCCGCTTGGTGTCGACGACCTCGAAGTCGGCCAGCTTGAACGCGCCCGCAGCCACGACCTTGTCGATGAAGCGAGCGTCGTCGCCGTGATCGGTGCCGAGCGTCTTGCCGGTGCAGCCTGCCAGCGTGGTCTCGCTGTTGCTGATCACGTAGTACTGACGACCGCCGCCGCCGGCCACCTCGGCGCTGCCGATCACCTCGAGGTTGTAGTCGTCGCGCAGATCCAGGAAGGCGCCGAGCGAGAGGATCCCGTAGTGCGGGTCGGCTTCCTTGATCCACCCCTTCGCGCTCGAGCGCGTGGTGTGGTACTTGCCTGAGCTCGCGGTCCAGCCGTTTTGGGCGGCGACGCTGGTGACGAGCTTGTCGACGAACTCTTGAGCGGTGGCGGCACTACCGACGCCATGCTCTTTGAGGATCAGGATGTTGACGGAGTCCCCGGCTTCGGCAGCGACGGGCGCCAAGGCGAGGGCTGAGAGGATGGTTGCAGCAGCGAACGAGAGGACCTTGGTGAATTTCGCGCGCACGAGAACCTCGGTGCCGCCTTTGACGGGACGACGTCGGAAGTATGCACAGCGGCCTTCGGGGCGCGGGTTTGCACCTGGCGACTGTGCAGCAGATCACAATTGCGAATGTCGCGCGATTCTCGATTCCGGGCCAAACAGCGTCAATCGAGCAGGATCGGCAGCCGACGGCCCACTGGAGCCGGTTTCTCGATTTGGGGCGCCTCCGACGAAGCTGGGGCGGAGGGCGGATCGACGTACGTGAACTCTCGCCCCCGCCCGTCCCGAAAGGTCCACCGCTCTCCCTCCCGCCGCACCAGCCGGTCGGGAGTCAGCGTGACCTTTCCCCCACCACCGGGGAGGTCGACCGCAAACTGCGGGATCGCCAGCCCCGACAAGCGCCCACGCAGCGCATCGAGGATCCCCAGCCCCGTCTCGATCGGCGTGCGCAGGTGGGCCGTGCCGGCCACCGGATCGCACTGGAACATGTAGTAGGGCCGGCAGCGATGCCGGATCAACCAGCGATTGAGCTGCTCGACCGTATCGGCGTCGTCGTTGATGCCCCGCAGCAGGACCATCTGGTTGCCGACCGCGAACCCTGCGTCGGCCAAGCGGTCGAGCGCGCGACCAGCCTCGGGCGTGCACTCGCGGGGATGGTTGAAGTGCGTGCTGACCCAAAGCGGGTGGTGTGGACGCAGCCGCTCGAGCAGCTCCGTCGTGATCCGCTGCGGCAGCGTGACCGGGTTGCGCGTGCACAGCCGGATCACCTCGACGCTCTCGATCGTCCGCAGCTCGGTCACGATCTCGACCAGCTTGGCGTCGGAGAGGCTCAAGGGATCACCGCCAGAGATCAGCACGTCGCGGATCGCTGGGGTCGCCCGCAGGTAGCGATAGGCGGCCTGCAGAGCGGCTCGATCGGGCGCCGAGGCGACGTCACCGACCTTGCGGGCGCGCGTGCAGTGGCGGCAGTAAACGGCGCAGTTGTGGCTGACGTAGAGCAGCGCGCGATCGGGGTAGCGATGCGAGATCACCTCGACCGGGCTGTGCTCGTCCTCGGCCAGCGGGTCGCGCATGTCCTCGGGCACCTGCACGCCCTCGTCGACGACCGGGATCGCCTGCCGGCGCACGGGACAGTCGGGGCCCTGCATCAGCGAGGCGTAGTAAGGAGTGATCGCGAAGGGGAAGCCTCGCGCTCCGACCCCTGCCCGCTCGGCTTCGGTCAGCTCGACGATCGACTCGAGCTGCTCGAGCTGGGTGATGCGGTTGCGCTGCTGCCAGCGCCAGTCGGCCCACAGCGCGTCGTCGATCGTCGCCCAGCGAGAGTGGCGAATCGACGCGTCGGGGCGCTCGCTGATCGGCAGCTCGCGGGCGGGCTCGGCCATGTGGGCCGATGATTACCAAACCTCTCAGGCGTCGGCTTCGCGCCCGCCACCCCGACCGACCGGCAGCAGCACCAACGCGGCGGCAGCGATCAGCAGCGAGACCGGGAGCCACATGCTGCCGGCTTCGAGCGCGTGGTCGTCGACCCAACCACGCAGCGGCGCGAACCACTCGCTCAGCTCGCCCGAGCTCAACAATGGTCCGAGCAGCAAGTACGCGACGCCGATCGCCAGCGCGTACGCCGACGCGAGGATCCACGTGCGCCGGTTGTCGTCGACGGTCTCGATCGGGGGCAGCGCGTCCATCACCCGCTTGGTGAAGAACGCATCGGTCGGCTCTTGCACGGCGACCGCGTCGAACATGCCGAGCTCGAGATCGATGAACTCGCGCAGCTCTTCGGCGCAGCCCGAATCCTCGCGCACGAGCTCGAGCATGTCGGGCGGCAGCCAGATCGAGGGATCTTGGCGCAGCGTTCGAGCGTCGAGCTCGAGCTCGAGCAAGCGCTCGAGGAACTCGTCGCGCCGCTCACTCGCGCCGGCGCTCATGCGGGCACTCCCTCGTCGAGCAGCTCGTCGCTCAGCGCACGTCCTTCGTGCATGTGCTCGCGCAGCAGCTTCTTGGCCCGGTGCAGGTGGGTCTTGACCGTGCCGAGCGGGAGATCGAGCACCTCGGCGATCTCCGGATACGAGACGTCTTGGAGATAGTAGAGCGTGACCACTGCCCGGTAGCGCTCGGGCAAGCGGGCGACGGCATCCGCGAGATCGCGCCGGAGATCCCAGCGCTGTGGGGAGAGATCGCCCTCCGGAGCGGCGGCGCGGGTCTCGAAGCCCTCGGGTAGGGCCGCGTGCTCGCGCGTGCGGGTGCGATGGTTGAGGAACACGTTGTAGGCGATGCGATACAGCCAGGTCGAGAAGCGCGAGCGCCCCTCGAAGCCAACCAAGCCCCGATAGGCGCGCAAGAACACCTCTTGCGCGAGATCGTCTGCCAACGTCGCGTCGCCGGTCAGGCGCAGCAAGAGCCCGCGGACCTTGCCCTGGTGACGACGGACGAGCTCGGCGAAGGCCGCGTTGTCGCCCCCCTTGCCGGATCGCTCGACCAGCGCCTCGTCATCGAGCTCGAGGATCGATCGCTCGCGCTCCGTCCGCTCGTTTGCCCAAGCCGACGTTGAGCCCGCCGCCCGTGCAATGAAACCACTCGTCATGACCGCCTCCGTCCATCCGAACCCACCGAGCCCTTCGGACCGGAGGGGCCGACCAAGCCCGCAAAGCGATGGCTGATCAGATATCCGATGCCGATGAAGCCGGGGATCAGCCCCGCCGGGCTCAGGCCGCCGCTGCCGCCGAGCAGCGACGCGAGCAGGAGGCCGACTCCCGTGAACACCAGCACGAGCCCGCGACGCAGATCGCTGCCCGTCGTCGTACCCAGGAGCTCCGGCGAAGGCTCCATGCCTTTCTCGACCATCCGCCGCGCCAGCTCGAGCCGATTGCGGGCGGTCGCGTGGCGGAAGCGGATCGCCGAGATGACGATCAGCGCCACGACGGCCAAGAACGCGAGATCGAACGCCCGAAAGCCTCCCCGCGGCGGCTCGGCCTCGAACAGCATCGAGTCGATGTCGAGGTAGAGCCCGAACATCCCCGAGCAGCCCTGGTCAGTAATGCTGGCGTCGATCACCAGCGGCGACCACTCGGCAGCCTGGGCGGGCGCGCCGAGCAACATGACGATCGCCGCGAGGGCAAAGGACGCGGTGAGAATCGCCCATCGCGGTGGATCCGCGAACGGGCGAGACCGAGTCTGGCGCCCGTGGCCGACGAGAGGAGTCGAGCGAAGGTTGGTCATGCGGCCAGACTGCGACCCGGGCGGGTTCGGCGTTGTTTCAGGATTTCGAACCCGGGAACGAGCTGGATTGTCGCCGATAGGCAGTCCATAGGATCTCCACGTCGAGGCGCACCGGGACATGAGCGATCTCCGGTTCGGCACCAACGGCCGTGAGCGCAGCCTCGACCCGTCGATACCCCTCATCCACCACCTCGGCGAGCTCGCCGCTGAGGGAAGGCTTGGACAAGAGGCTATCGATTCGCGCCTGGAAGGCAGGGAGATCGTCCTCCAGGCCGTGGAAGACGCCCTGAATCTCGAACTGCTCCGCGAACCATTCGTGCCGAAACGTTGGTGGATCTGCGGCGAAGGGCTCCGAGTAGGCAGTACTGATTGCGCAGCACGCGAGCTCTTCCCAGAGGTGCCTGCGCTGCGCCGGGTCCCGGAGGTCGAGCGGGATCAACCCGTAGTCGAAGCCGTGATCGTCCTCGAGTCGACCGAGGAAGAGGGCATGAACCAGCTCGTGGACCAGGTTTGGGAGGCCTTGGGCTTCGATCAGGAATCCGGGCTCCGCGGGGCCCGAGGTGGAGTCCTGTCCCAGATCCGTCCTGGTGAGGGTGGTGATCCCGTCATCAGGGCGGATACGTCGGCACAGGTTCTCCCCCTGCGTGTCGATGCGCACGATTCCGCCCATTCGATCGATCACTACCGAAATCCAGCGAACCAAGTTGGCTGCTTCTGGACACTGGACCCCCAGCGCGGGGGTCCAGGAGCCGCGACCATCTCGAACTCCCTGGCTCATCGGCGTAAGCATAGATAAGGCTTCAACACGGACCCCTCGGCCTGATACGCTCTCGTGGAGCGAGGTCCCTCACCGCCATGCCCGGACTGCCCGCATTCAGCACCACGTCGCGCGATGCCCGAGACATCGCGCAGCAGGATCGTGGGCAAGGCGAGCGTGACTCGGCCCCTGGAGGGACAGTGAGCGAACCGGGCACCATTCGCGAAGCTGGACGCATCGAGAAGCGCCTCGCTCGCTCGCGTCCGTCATCAGGTCGCTCGCGTGCGGCGAGCGAGACGTTCCGTCTCGGGCGCTACGTGATCACGGGACGCATCGCCAGCGGCGGCATGGCGACGGTTTATCGCGGCCGCCTCGACGGCCAAGGTGGCTTCGCGCGCGAGTTCGCGGTCAAGGTCATCCATCCGCACCTCGCGGCGACCGAGGGCTTCCGCGAGCGCTTCCTCGACGAAGCTCGCGTGGCGTCGCGAGTCAGCCACCCCAACGTGGTCGCTACGGTCGATTCGGACTTCGATCGCGGCTACCACTTCCTGATCCTCGAGCTGGTCGATGGCGTCACGCTTCGCCAGCTGCAAGTGACTGGGCGAGAGCGGACGACGGCGCTCGGTCAGGGGCACTATCGTCTCGATCCAGCCGAGGCCGCGCGGGTCGTTTGCGACGCTGCTCGTGGTCTCCACGCGGTGCACTCGATCGTCGACGAGAAGGGCGAGACGCTCGACGTCGTGCATCGCGATCTCTCGCCGCACAACCTGATGCTCGACGCGACCGGGCGGACGGTGCTGATCGATCTCGGCTTGGCCAAGGCTCGCGGTCAGCTCGGCCACACGCAGACTGGCGTGCTGTGCGGGAAGCTCCCCTACATGAGCCCGGAGCAGAGCCGGCTCGATCCGCTCGATGCTCGCTCCGACGTGTTCAGCCTGGGCAGCGTGCTCTTCGAGCTCGCAACTGGTGTTCCGCCCTTCGGCGACGATCACACGCCCAACACGCTCGAGAACCTGCGCCGCTGCGACGGTCAGCGCCTCGCGGGCATGCTCGACGAGGCCGGCATCCCGACCTGGCTGACGCAGATCATCCTCACTTGTCTGCGCGCCGATCCGCAGGATCGCTACGCCAGCGCCGAAGCGCTCGCCGAAGCGCTCGACCACGCGATGCGGCGTGGCGGCGTGATCCAGTCCGAGGTCCGTCGTCAGCTGGCGTTTCGGACCAAGGAGATCCAGTCGATCCTCGGGCCGATGACGGCTGCGGATCCTCTGCCGCCGCTGATCACCACCGATCCGACTGGATCGTACGGCATGATCCCGCGCGCGCGTCCGTGGCTGCGAGCCGTGGGGCTGGCAGCCGCTGGTGCGCTGCTCGTGCTCGCAGGGCTCGGCTTGCGTGGCGCCCTCGAGGCTGGATCGGCGAAGCCCAGCGACGATGGCTGGACGGTGCCGACGCTCTCGCCCAACGCCGCGTTCGGAGACACCTCGGGCAGCCAGCCCGCCCCCGCGCGCACGCAAGCGAGCGACGATCCGACCCAACGTTCCGCTCGGAGCCCTTCGACGGCGCACGACGATATGTCGAGCGACGACACGGGCGAAGGCGAGCCCGAGGCTCCTCGCAAGCGAAAGCGCGTCGACAACAAGCGCGACCCGCTGGAAGAATTCAAGGGCAATCCCTACGATTGACGGCATGACGTCGCCGGGGCTCGCTCGACGCCTGACGCCCGCATCCTCTGCCACCAGCTCCGCCACCTCGCTGTCGGGACGTCGGGTTGGTAGGTAGCTCGAATGGCGATTGGCTCTCTTGCCGCGCTACTAGTAGCGAGCGTGCTCGCCGGACCGCCCTCGGGTAGCCCAGCGGATGTGGTCGAAGGCCCCTCCCCTGCCCCGCCGAGCGAGCCCGAGTACGCAGACGAGGCCGACGATCGTCTGCTCGCCAAGCAGGCCTTCGACCGCGGGCTCGCGGCCGTGGCCCAGGGCGAGTTCGTGGCCGCGGTCGAGTACTTCGAAGAGGCGTTCTTGCTGCGACCCCACCCGGTCACGCTCTTCAACCTCGCGCTCGCGCTCGAGAAGGCCGATCGATTGCCCGAGGCGTGGGAGCTGTTCGACGCGGTCGTCGATCTGGTCGAGAGCGACGCCGAGCGACGCGAGGTCCGTCGCCACATGCGGACGATCGCGGGCGAGATCGCGATCCTCGAGGTCCGCGCGACGCCCGAGCGACGCATCTGCATCGACGGGGTTGCGATGCCGGACGACGACGTCGCCGACTACCGGCTGGCGGTCGAGCCGGGCCGCCACCGGATCATCCTCGACGACCACGACTTCATGGTCGATCTCGACGCGGGTGATCGACGGATGCTCTTGCTGCAAGACAGCACGACCTTGATGGTCGCACCTCGACGCGGCCGTCTGATGCCGGCGATGCTCGGCACCGCGATCGGTACCGGCGGCCTGGCGCTGGTGATGGGCGTCGGCGCGGCGGTGGTCGACGAGGATCGTACGCGCACGGGCTTGGCCGCGACCGCGGCGACCGGCGCGGGCCTGGCCGTCGCCGCCGGCATCGTCGCGCTCTTGATCGAGACCCGGACGATCCGCGATCCGACGATCGAGGAGCCGGTGACGAGCGAGCCGGAGCCCTACTGCCCTGGCTCACCGGAGCTGGAGAATCGGCTCGACTTGCAGCTGGCGCCGAAGATCGAGAAGCCGGCCAAGTTCGCGCTCGAGTCGAGCCCAGGCGGCCTTCGGCCGTCGCCGAGCCCGCTGACGCAACCAGTCGAGCTGCCGCGCCTGGCCGGCATCCAGCCGCCGCGAGCCCTTCGGCCCGAGCAGGCCGTTGAAGCCCGCTGAGTCGGTCAGAACCGGCCCGAGATCACGACGCCGACCTGCTCGCGGCTCATCGCCAGGTCGGCACGCACCCGCTGCTTTTGCAGCGCACCGAACACGATCATCGCGATGCCACCGAGCAGCAGCACGCCGCCGGGCACCCCCATCGTCAGCGCTGCCCGGTTGCGAGCGTCCGCGAAGCAGTTGTTGCCCGCGTAGACGTTGCAAGGCTCGGTGAGGCCGAACGCGATCGCACCACCGACCAGCACAGCGCCAGTGATCGTCGAGCCGATGCCCGCGCCCAACCAGCGCCGGGCAGCCCGAGCTTCGGGGCTGTCGCGTGTGGGGTCGTAGTCGTCCGCGATGTCACCTTCGTCGGTGTCGAGCTCGTTGGTGTCGAGCGGCTGCTCGTCGGTGTCGAGCGGCGGTTCGTCGGTGTCGAGCGGCGGCTCGTCGGGGTCGAGCGGCGGCTCGTCGGTGTCGAGCGGCGGCTCGCTGCCTTCGACCGTGGGCTCGGTGGGTTGATCAGTGTCGAGCGGCGGCTCGCCCTCGACTGGCTGCTCACCAGTCTCGGGTGGCAGTGCAGCATCGACGGGCGCGGGCTGCTCTGGCTCGACCGGTGCCGCGTCGCTCTCGGCTGGTGCAGCCTCGACCCTGCCCGGGCAGCCCACGAGCAGCGCAACGATCACGACGCTCGCTGCCACGCGCCGAGCGATCCGAGGCTCGCGGGAGCACCCCCGCGTCAGGCTCGAGAGGGCCGAGGCGTGCGACATCGGCCTGACGGTAGTGCGGAGCCCCAAAACGAGCAAGCCGAGCGTCGCTTCCCCTCAGCGATCACGATGGACCACGAAGGTGTCGGCGCGATGGACCTCGTGCTGGTCGCGCGCCGCCCAAGCCATCTGTGATGTAGCGACGGCCGCCCAGCCGAGCTCGGAGACCGCGATGACCCCCACTCCTTCTTCGGGCTTGATCGCTCGAATCACCTCGCGGATCGCATCCGCCGGCCGCTTGCCCGCCGCGAGCCGTCGATACACCTCCCACGCGACCCGCTCGCGGATGATCGCTTCGCCCTTGCCGGTCGCGGCGACAGCCCCGTGCGGGCCCACATAGAGCCCGTCTCCGAGCAAAGGCACATCACCGACGCGGCCGCGCAGCGCCAGCGTGGTCCCGCCGGTCGAGAGCGCGGCCGCGTAGCGTCCGTCGGCGCTGCGCACCACCACGCCGACGGTGTCGCGGGTCTCACCGCTCTCGGCGTCGGGTCGCGTTGGCTTGGAGGGCGGCATCGTGCCCGTGGCCGCGGTGGTGGTGCTCTCGAGCCGTGCACGGGCATCGACGAGATCCGCGGGCGGGCTGCCCTCGAAGTTCCAGTGGGCGCGCCAGTCGAACTCGCCGAGCGCTCGCTCGGAGGGATCGCTGGCGAACAACTTCTCGTAACCACGCGAGAGCCGAGCGCGAGCCTCCGGCGTCGCGAGGTCGGCTCGCTCGAGCGCGAAGGTGCCCGCGAAGGCCTGCGCGCCGGGGCCCGCGAGCAGCAGGTGCGGCGAGATCGAGACCTGCTCGGCGACGCGGATCGGGTGGCGAAAGCCCGAGATGCCCGCGACCGCACCGAAGCGACCGGTGTCGTCCATCAGCGCGGCGTCGGTCTCGATCGTGCGCCCATCGATCCGCAAGTTGGCGCCGGTGCCCGCGTTGAAGCGTGGGTCGTCCTCGAGCACCTCGACCGCCGCGATCGCGACCGCGAGCGGATCGTCGCCCTCGAGCAGACGCGCGTGGCCACGCTCCACGGCGGCCGCCGGACCATCGCTGCGCGACGCGGGTGAGCCCTGCCCAGCGTGCGCGAGCACCAGCGGACCGAGGGCCTTCGCCTCGCCATCGCCAGCGAGCGTCGAGCTGTCCAGCGTCGGCGCAGGCACCTCGCCGATCGTCGTGCTCCGCGGGCCACAGCCGAAGCTCGCCACCAACGAGCCGAGCAAGCCCACGCGACCGAGGGCGCGCCGAGAGATGACCAAACCTGCCGAGAGCTGGTCGAGCACGCCCCCAAGCTACCCGATGCGCCACCGCGCTTCGACCTCGCGCGAGCTTCCCGCTCGAGCCGCTTGCGCCGCTCTCGGCCGCCCGCCAAGCTTGCTCGGTGCACGGCGCCCTGCTGATCGGCCTCTCGTCCCTCGTCGCGCTCGCCCCCGGCTCGGGCAAGCGCTCGCGCGACGACGCGGCCCCGGTCCAGGACCTCGACCTCGCGCAGTGTGGTGAGCAGGGCCTCGACTTCGCGGTCGGGCTCGGCCGCGCCGACGCGCCGCGGGTGCTCCATCTCTACATGGATCCCAGCCAGATGGGCCTCTTGCAGACCTGGCTGGAGGCGCGGCGGATCGTCGGTGAACGCGAGGCCGAGCTGCGGCTCGAGCTGGTCCCGGTCCGCGCCGGGCTGCCCGACCGCGATCCCGAGCTCGATCCGGTCCGCGTGTGGTTCATGGCCGTGGCCATGCTCGGCCACACCGAGCAGGCGCTGCGGATGCTCGAGCGCAGCGACTGGCGAAAGGTGGCCGAGAAGCTGCGCAGCGGCGTCGGTCGGCGCGAGCTGGCCGAGGCGGTCGACCTCGAGGTCGAGGCGATCGACGAGCACCGCACCGGCACCGCCGGCCGCTGCTTGCTCCGGCGCCTCGATCAGTCGTCCCGCCACCTCGCGGCCCTGACCTCCGGGCAACCCGCCTACGTGGTCGGAGTCGTCGACGCGGATGGCAACGAGGCGCTCATATACGTCGACTCGCTCCTGACCGAGCTTCGCAACCAGCTCGATCGCGTGCCCCAGGAGCTCGGCGAGTTCGAGGAGGCGTTCGGCTTCGTCCCCTTCGGCCCCGGGGCGCAGGGCAGCTCGAGCGGCCTCGATCAGACCTTCAACAAGACCGGCGTGCTGGTCGGCGGCCAAGCGCTCCCGCACCAGCTGCTGATCTTCGTGGAGGACGAAGAGCACGGGAAGCTCGCGTCCTGGCTCGAGCCGGCCTTGCGTTACCGGCGAGACAACCCCGGTCGCCTGGCCGTGCAGGTGATCGCTGCCGGGGTCGGGACCCGAGCGATCCAGTTCCGTCGGCGACTTTGCGCGGCTCGGACGCTCGGGCTCGAGGTCGAGTACCTCGACTATCTCGCCATGGGCCCCGCGGCCCGTCGCGTGCACGAGGACGACATCAGCGAGGTGCTCCAACCAGTCGCCGACTCCGACGCGTGCAGCGACAGCGAGCCGCTCGACTATGGTCCGGGGGCCAGCGAGGGGAGCGGAGGTCCGAGCGGTGACTTCGGACACCCACGTGGCGCCTGGCTCGACGGCCGCCCGGTCAATCCCGGCGATCTCGACAGCCTCGCGTGGCAGCTCGGGACCGAGACCGTGCCAAGCCTGCTCGACTGGCTGCTCGAGCCGGACGCGGGCGTGGAAGGCTTCGTGCTCGAGTTCGGCGTGCGCTGAGCCGCGGACGTAGCCGCCCCAACGTGTCATCGCTCGCGCCGCGCGGCTCCTGTCCGGCCCGCCCCCGGGGTATGATGCCGGCGGCCACCCATGGACCTGAAGTACTGGGCAGCGACCGACGTGGGCCGCAAGCGGACCCACAACGAGGACAACTTTCTGGTCGATCCCGACCTCAAGTTGTTCATTGTCGCGGACGGCATGGGCGGGCACGCGTCGGGCGAGGTCGCCAGCGCGATGGCGGTCCACACCATCCGCGACCTGATCTGGCGCGAGCGCGAGCTCTTCGACCAGCCCGAAGAAGAAGATCCGACCTGGCACATGCAGGTGTGCATGCTGCTCGAGTACGCGGTCCACATCGCGTGCGAGAGCATCTTCCGCAAGGGCAGCCAGGAGCCCGAGAAGAAGGGCATGGGCACGACCGTGGTCGTGCTGCTGATCGCCGGCGACCGAGGCTACATCGCCTACGTCGGTGACAGCCGCATCTACCTGTTGCGCGGCGGCATCGTCTATCAGCTGACCGAGGATCACTCGCTGATGAACGAGCTGATCCGGCAGGGCAAGATCACCGCCGAGGACTTCGACGACAGCCCCTACGCGCAATTCCGCCACGCGATGACCCGCGCCGTCGGGCCGCAGGAGATGGTCGAGGTCGACACCCTCGACTTCGACATGATCCCCGGCGACGCGTTCTTGCTCTGCAGCGACGGCCTTTACGAGTACGTCGACGACAACGACATCGCTCGCATGCTCGCGCTGCCCGAGGTCCGCGAGATCCCCGGTCGGCTGATCGACATGGCCAACACGCGCGGGGGTAAGGACAACATCACCGCGCTGGTCATCCAGGTGCCCGAGGACGGCGGCAGCGATCGCGCCGCCGAGATCAACTTCACGCTCGACACGCTCAAGAACATCCCGCTCTTCCAGCAGCTCACCTATCAACAGCTGGTGCGGATCATGAACTTGACCCGCATCGTGCCCTTCTCGGCCGGTGACGTGCTCTGCGAGCAGGGCGAGCTGGCCGACGAGCTGTTCGTGATCCTGCGCGGCGTCGTCGATCTGAACATCGGCGGTACGTCGGTCGCCGAGCTGCGCGACGGCTCGCACTTCGGCGAGATGGCGCTGATCGACGCGACCCCGCGCTCGGCCACCGCCACGGCGCTGACCGAGGGCAAGCTGCTGCTGATCTCGCGCGCGGACTTCTTCGAGATCCTGCGCAAGGAGGCCCCGCTCGCGGTCAAGCTGCTGTGGGCGTTCGTGCAGGAGCTGAGCAGCCGGCTGCGTCAGACCAACCGCGACCTCAGCGTCGCGCGGGGCGAGGACATCGTCGATCTCAGCGACGAGCTCGCGGCCGAGGACTCGGACGACCAGCTCGACCGCGCGACCGTGCTCGCCGAGCTCGCAGCAGTCGAAGCCCGGCTGGCAGCCGAAGCAGCCCAAGCCGACGCGCCTCGCCGCATCGTCGAGCCGCTCGGCCGGACCAGCGCACCTCGACCGCTCACGCCGATCGAGATCGACGCGAGCGAGCTCGAGCCCGCTGGCGACGAGCGCGACGAAGACACGGTCCGCGAGACGCCTCGGACGCTCAGCGAGCCGACGCCCGTGACGCCGCGCGCCGCTCACGATGCGCTGACCGTGCCCGAGCGCGCCGCGTTCGATCGCCAGGCCGACGCGCCAGTGGCTCCCGTTCGGGTCAACTCCGGCGCTGGCCCGGTCCCGGTCGCTCCACCTCCGCCGATCATCCCTCCGCCGATCATCCCTCCGCCGATCGTCGGCCGACCCATCTCCACTCCCACCCCCGCCGCCCCGCCGGTGCTCGGGTCGTCAACGACCAGCGGCTCGCGTCCGCGCGACCCCCTGCCCGGCATCCGCGACGACGACGATGACTTCCACCTGCGCCCGACCCGGCCAATCGACATCACGGATCCCGAATGAGCGAGCGCCGCGAGTTCCGAGCCGTCCGTGAGTCGCTCTGGCAGGGCTTGGCCGAGCGCCTGCTCGCCCACGCGGGCCCGGATGGTCGGTGGAACGAAGCGCGCATCGACGTCTCGCTGGCCGACTGGTCGCTGACCCTCGACAGCTTCCAGACCAATCCGGCGCGACGCGACACGATCAACACCCGGATGATCGTTCCGGTTCGCAACCCGGAGCGCTTTCGGTTCAGCGTGTACCGCCACGACGTGTTCTCGCGGCTCGGCTGGATCTTCGGCGCTCAGGACATCGACATCGGCGACGTCGGCTTCGACCACGGTTGGGTGGTCAAGAGCAGCTCGGTTCCACGCATCCGCAAGCTCGTGGACGAGTCGATCCGCGCCCAGCTCCAGCGGCTGCCCGACGCCTCGCTCGCGCTCCAGACCGAAGACGGCGTCCGCGACAACGACATTCGCCACGACCAGCTAGTGCTCGTGTGCGCGGGCCTGCTCGCGACCACCAATGAGCTGCGCAGCATGTACGAGCTGCTCGCGGACACGCTCGAGCGCCTGTCCGCGACCGCGGCCGAGTGAGCGCGCTCGGCTTGCTCGCGGGTCGCCCTCGCGCGAGGCTCCCCGCATGTCCCGGTCCCTTCGCGCCCTGATCCCGCTGACCTCGCTCCTGCTGCTGGCCTGCCCCGGTCGCGACGATCACCACGCGAATCGCTTCGACAGCCGCGTCGGTGCGCCGCCGCGGGCCGACTCCGCCGCCCACGAGCAGCGCCACGCCGAAGCGGCTCAGGGCGAGCCGACCAAGCTCGATCCCGGCGTCAAGCAGGACGGCTCGATCGTGTTCGCGCTCGAGTGGTTCGACGGATCGCTCGAGCAGGCGCTCGCGGCCGCATCGGCGCAGGACAAGCTGGTGTTCGTCGACGTCGGCGCCTACTGGTGCCCGCCCTGTCACGAGCTCGACGAGAAGACATTCACCGACGCCAAGGTCGGCGCCTGGCTACGCGAGCGAACCATCCCGCTCCACATCGACGCCGAGAAGGGCGAGGGCCCCGAGCTGGTCGAGCGCTACCACGTGCAGGCGTATCCGACCTTGTTGGTGCTCGAAGCGACCGGGATCGAGAAGGCGCGGATCGTCGACTTTCACGAGCCCGCCGCGCTGATCGAGCGACTCGAGTCGATCGCGGCGGGTGGCAACGTGCTGGCCGACCTCGCCGCCAAGGTCGAGGCGGCGCCCGACGATCTCGAGGCCCGCTATGAGCTCGGCCACGCCTATGCGCTCGCGGCTCAGCGCGAGCTGGCCGAGGCCGAGTACGAGAAGGTCCTCGCCGGCGATCCCGACAACGCCAAGCGGCTCGCTAGCAAGGTGCTCTTCGACCGGGCGGCGTTCTTCGTGCACAAGCTCGACAACGACCCCGAGCGCGCGATCACGGCCTACCGCGCGCTGCAAGAGCGCTTCCCAACCAGCGACGAGGCCATACCGGCCTACCGCATGATCGGCCGCGCGTACTGTCAGCTCGAGCGCCCCGACGAGGCCGTGCTCGCGCTCGAGGCCATGGTCGCCACAGACCCACAGAACGTCGGCCTGAAGTCGAGCTTCGGGTGGTTCGCGTTCCGCGAGGACTGCCGCCCCGACGCCGGGTTGAAGGCCGTGCAAGCTGGCTTGGTGCAGGAGCCCGAGAACGCCGGGCTCCACTACCTCGAGGCCGAGCTGCAGCGCATGCTCGGCCAGCCCGAGCTCGCGCTGGCGGCCATCCGCAAGGCCAGCGAGCTCGAGCCCGAGAGCGCCTACTTCAAGCGGCAAGTCCGGCGCTTCGAAGCGATCGCGGCGGGCCAGCCGGACCCGCTCCGCGACGTGAACTGAGCCGGGGCTGGCGTCACTCGTCGGCGAGGCGGTTGAGCAACTCCTCGCGCGCCCGCCAGTGCTCGCCGGACGCGGCGATCCGAGCCAAGAACGTCGGCCGGACCCACTTGAGCCGGCGCAGGACGAAGTCCTCGTCCTCTTGCTTGATGTAGAGCCCCTCCATCAGGTCGCTATCCTCGACCGCAGCGACGTTGGGGCAGCGCTCGCGCCAGGCCGCGGACTTGTAGGCCGAAGGCCCGACCAGCGCGTGGAGCTCGGCGAGCTCGCCGAGCGAGCCGCCATGGAGCACGGGCACGGACTCGGAGAACGCCGATGGAAGCGCGGCCACGAGCGCCTCGCGCCGCGGCGTCGACAAGAAGCGCCCGGCTTGGCGATCGAAGATGTCGTCTTCGAGAAAGAACGCCGGCAGCTCGTCGTAGTAGACCGTGTGGGCGACGCGGACCCACTCGCCGTAGAGCACGTAGCGATCGCCCAAGACCTCCCACAGCTGGTCGACCGCCGCGTGAGCGAGCTGATCGAGCAGGGCAAAGTCGCGGCGCAACGGCGGCGACTCGAGCACGGTGTTGCGGGTGAACACGCGCAGCTCGGCCTGCTCGTCGAACAACAGGCCGCAGTGGCTGCCGTCGATCTTCTCCTCGATCACGAGGTGAAGGCCGGCAACCTCGGCGAGCTCGCAGTGGTGCTTCGATCGGCCGCCGCCGGAGTCGCCGAGATGGAGCGTGCGTGGGTACTCGGGCAGCTTCATGACGTCGGCTCCCGAAGAGTCTCAGAGGTCGCCGAGAGGCCGTAGGGCAGCTCGTCGTCGAGACCCCCGTAGTAGGCCAGAGGCTCGCCGCTGGGGCCGATGACAAGCCAGCGGTGGGCCTCGCTGGCCTCGGGCCACTGCATGGCTGCGAGCTGGCGATCGAGCACCGCCGCGGGCACCGGCGTCGCACGATCACGGTTGCGCTGGTGGTACTCCTGCACGGAGCGAGGGAAGCAGACCAAGGTCACGAGCGCGCCGTAGTCCCGGGCGATGTTAGTCACCGCGTCGCGGTGGTCGCGGTGGAGGCTGGTCGCGTCCCAAACCAGCTTGCCCTTGCGGCGCAGGCCCTCGCGCAGGCGCTCACGGGCGATCTGCCGGACCTTGGCATTTTGCGACTGATCGCTGCGATCGCCGAGCTCGAGCCGGATCTCGTCGAGGCTCACGCGGGTGTGGTCGCCGAGGTGACGGTCGATCCAGGTCGACTTGCCCGAGCCGCTCGGCCCGACGGTCAGCACCAGCTCGGGGAAGGGCTCGCGGAAGCGGAAGCTCCGCGCGAGGCCTTCCTCGGGCTGGGTAATCACGCCGTCGTGGAGATCGGCGAGGAATTGTCCGTAGCCGAGCTCGCGCGCGGCCAGGGGCAGCTCGGCGAGCGCCTCGCCAAACATCGCGCGCCAGCGCGGGGCCTCGTCGCCGAACCGGCGCCAGGCCGCGTACTCGCGCGCGAACAGGCCGAACATCTCGATGTGCTCGATCTGCGTGGCCCGATCCTCGCAGTGCCGCCCGAGCATATCGGCGAGCTCGAGCCAGTAGAGCAGCTCCGGATCGGCCGCGCGGGCGAGGCGGAGGTAGGAGCCCCGCTCGCGCTGCTTGACGACGAGCAGCTTGGGCGTGATGTGATAGCCGACGAGATCGAGCACGAGCTCGATCGTCTCCCACGCGAGCCCGAGACCCATGAGGCAGGGTACGAGCTCCGATCGCCCGCGCATCTCGTGGCGCGGGGCGGCGATCCGCTGCACGCCCTGGATCTCCATCTCGCGCGTGGTCGCCGGCTTGGCGATGTCGTGCAGGGCGGCGCCGAGGATCAGCGCGGTCCGCCGACGGCCAGTGATCGCGGCCGCCTCGGGGCGGGTAGCGAGCAGCTCGTAGAGCGCGTCGAGGACCATGCCGGTGTGGATGAGGACGTTGCCCTCGGCGTGCCAGCCCGGATCCTGAGGTGTGTCCTCGAGCGCGTGGAGGCTGGGGATCGCGACTCCGAGAGCGTCGACGAACTCGGAGATCGAGGGCGTCGCGCCGCCCTCGATCTCCGCGATGAAGGCTCGCGCGTTCATGCAGCACCTCCCGCGTCCGTGTCGTCGTCGTCCTCGTCGTCGCGCTCGCGCGCTTCGGCGTCCTCGTCGACACCCGGCGCGAGGCCGTTAGGCACGACCTCCTGGTGCATCCAGTGCTGATCGGTCTGCACGTGGTTGGGCCGCACCCATTTGGCCACGCTCTCGCCGAACTCCGCGTAGTCGAAGCTCGACGCGAGCCGGACCACGTAGCCTTCGCAGCGATCGAGATCGAGATCGAGGTCGAGGTCGAGACCGTGCAGCCACTCGGCGTCGAACACCCCGTCGTAGAGGACCGGCACGGTCTCGAGCCCGAGCAATTCGGCCCATTCGACGGTGCTGTCCCAGTCGAGGCAGCGGTTGTCCGCGTCCCAGACCGAAAACAGCATGAAGTAGCTCGGCAGCGCCTCATAGGCGATCGAGTGGCGGGCGTAGAGGTTCTCGCCGCACAGCCGCCAGCCCTCGGGAAGCTCGTGGGCGATGCTCGCGTGCATGGCCTTGAGCCAAGTCCGCGAAGGATGATGGCGGCCGTCGAGCGAGCGCGCGTGTGAATGATCGCGATAGAGGGTGGTGTTCTCCCCGTCCATCTTCTCGGTCACGATCACGCGCTGACCGACGAAGTGCTCGACCTGCTCGGAGATCAGGTCATCAGGTCCTGCCCCCGGCGACCACGGCAGGTGGCGCGTGCGGGGGTACTTGAAACGTCGCATTGCTCTCTCTCCAATACATCACGAACCGCGGCCTGCCGGCGGGTTTGCCAGCAGAACGAGGCTCGGCTCCACTTCGAGGACCTCCACCAATTCGCCCCGGTCGCTACGCGGCGCGAGCTGGCGGACTATGGGCGGGAGAGAGCTACACGGTCACGCTCGACTAGGGTTGGAAAGAGGCGCGGACTCTAGCATCGAGCCCTCGACCTGCAAGCAGTCAGGCCGAGCCCGGGGCACGGGCTTCGTCAGCCCGTCCGGGCTGAAGGGCTCAGCACGACTGACCTCCGCTATCAGGGCAGCTGAAAGAGCCGGACCCCGCCCTCGCTGTCGAGGGTCGCGAACTCCTGCCGGCCGTCGCCGCTACGATCACCGACGGCGAGCGCGGTCGTGCCAGAGATCGGTAGCGTCGCGAAGCAGCTGCTCGGGAAGTCGTGCCAGTTCCACAACAAGCCGACCACCTCGGTGTTGGCGAGCAGCAGGCGAGGGTTCTGGTCTTCTCCGATGTCGAGCACCTCCATCGGGCCGAAGAAGTCCGGCAGCATGACGTGGTCCGCCTCGAACAGATCGCCGGACCAATACGCGACGTAGGTGCTCTGGAACGCCTGCAGGAGCGTGACTGGCTGCTGGTTCTCCTGCACGAAGTCGCCCACACGCCAGCTGCACTCGGGCGCATCGACCGGGTTGTCGGCCAGCACGAGCTGGTCGCCTTCGAGGTCGGGTCCGAAGTCGATCCCAGCCAGGCATCCGCGCGCGAGCAAGAGATCGGGGCTCCCAGGAAGATCGACGTCGAGCTGGCCTGGGTGGATCTCGGTCACGTCGGTCTGCAGCATCTGAAAGTCGGGGACCAGCCCGGCGACGTCGTCGAACAGCACCCCGGTGCCATCGACGATCGCCGCGAGCGTATCGACCCCGTCGAGCTCGGGATCGATCGCGCGCGCGCCCGAGATGGTTGGGAAGCCGGTGATCACGTCGTTGAAGCTGAACCCGCCCGCCCCGTCGCCAGTGCCCAACCAAGCGACGCCACCGTCCTGGCCAGAGAACACGGCGATGTCGCGAGGACCGGTCGCCTCGAGGTCGAGCGCGACCAAGCTGGCGAAGGGCTCGACCACCGGCGCGGGCCAGGTGCTGGTGATCACCGAGTCGTCATCCATCAGCGTGACCACGCCGATCGATCGCAGCGCGACCAGCTCGTCGTCACCGTCGCCGTCGACGTCGACGAAGCTCAGCTCGAGC
>CBFGLP010000507.1:0-2558 GCA_965649595.1 uncultured Myxococcales bacterium
TGCTCGTGTCCGCGTCGTCGCTGCTGCTCGTGTCCGCATCCGGCGGCAAGCAGAGGTCTGCCACGCACTCGTTGTCGCCGAGGCAGAGGCCATCGACGCAACTGCAGCCGAGCGAGCCGGGCGTGCAACCAGTGCAGATACCATCGGTGCACACGAGCTCGCCGAGGCACTGCTCGACGAGGCACTCGCAGCCGAGCGCTCCGACAGGGCAGTCTTCCCCATCGCTGTCGCCCTCGTTGGCTTCGTCGCCGGAGTCGCCGCTCGGCTGGGCCGGGCAGGCGCCGAGGCCGAGCAACAAGGAAGTGACAATCGCGTGCGAAGGTCGGAGCGTCGGGCTGGTCAGACTGGTCATGGCGAAGTCCGAAAGGCACCAGTGAACACGTAAGTGCCAGCGTTCGCGCTAGCCCAGCGCATGTAATTGCCAACGAAGGGCTCGGTGCTGCTGACCTCGACCACGCCGCCCTCGTCCGCCAGCACCCACCGACCTTGCTCCCAGCCGAGGGCGATCGGCGAGGTCGAGAAGGTAACCGTCGGCTCGCCATCGATCATGATCTCGGCCCCGGCGACGTGCCCGATCGTCACCCATACCTTCGATCCAAACCCGCCCCCGTTGGGAGCGTTGAAGACCAGGTGTCGATCGACCAGGCGATCGCTCGGCGGGAATATGACCATCGAGGGCTCGTGGTCGTTGCCCTCCGACACGAAGTTGGCCACGGAGATCGGTGCCGACGCCGTGACCCGGAAGTGCCCGGTGTTGGTCCCCGGCATGACTCCGCCGACCACCTCGAGGTCGAGCGGCTCGCCGTCATCGACCAGCGTGCCATCGGGCGGCAGGCCCATCAGCCCGCCCTGGACATCGAACGAGACCGAGGTGTTGTCCACGGCGCTCAGGATCTGCCAGCGGCCTGGATCTGGCGTCACGGCCTCATCGGGCGGCGGCGGCACGCGGACCACGACGTACTCGGTCCCCCACAGCGACACCGGAAGGTTCTGATCGAGCATGATGCCGATGCCGGTGGACCCCAACCCCATCGGGGGCTGCATCATCGCGCCATAGGTCCCCGAGAACACCGCGATCGGATGGTCCGGGTCGGAGCTGACCTTCATCCCCCCGAGCGAGCTGCCGAGCAGCGAGGTGCGGGCCGAGAACACGTCGCCAGCGTCGAGCTGGACCTCGAAGGGTACGTTGGCTCCGGCCCCGCCGAAGCCGGCTCCCGCGGCGACGGCCACCGGCGAGACGATCTGCACGACCGTGTCGTCCTCGGCAGCGATCACGGTCACGTGGCTGTAGGAGCTCTGATAGGCCACGGTTCCCCAGCCAATCGCACGATGATCATGGCCCCAAACCTCCACGGGCAGCACGTGAGTCGCATAAGAGGGACTCGCAGCGCTCGAGAAGTAAAACGCCTCGACCGGGAGGCTCGAGCGGACCCGCAGCGCCCCCGCGAGCTCGTAGCCGGCCGAGCCATAGAACGAGCTGGACACGTTGACGCCGGCTACGTCCAGCGGGGGCACCATTACCGGAGGCGCGGCAGGGATCCACTCGCCCTCGACGCGCATCTCGAGCTCGACGGTCGCGGCCTCGATCGGGTGGGGATTCACCAGCTCGAGCCGATGGTTGCTGTTGGCAAACGCGGTCACGAGGAACTCGCAGCCTGCGGTGCCCTCGGTCGCGCCGCAGGTCTCGAGGCCGTCACCATCGCCATCTCCATCTCCGGTGGTGGGGTCGCCGTCGCCATCGCCGGTCGTGGTATCCGGGTCTCCGTCACCGTCACCGGTCGTGGTATCCGGGTCTCCGTCACCGTCGCCGGTCGTGGTATCCGGGTCGCCGTCGCCGTCACCGGTCGCGGTGTCCCCATCACCCGTGGAGTCCCCTTGGGGATCCATGCAAACACCCGCGACACATTCGAGCTGCCCGAGGCAAGCCTCGGCGACGCACTCGCAAGCGAGCGTGCCCGGGGTGCACTCCGCCTGTTCGTCGCTCGATTCGCTCGCCGACTCCTCCGTCGCCTCGTCATCGCCATCGCTCGCGGCCGGGGGAACACAGGCGAGCAGCACCGGAATCACGAACAACGACGAGACGGCTCTGGTCACGTGCGACCATTACTGAATCCCCGCACGCGGCTCAAGCGAAAATCTCGACACTCCAGAATACATGCACCACGTACGAAAGATGTCATCCGCGAGTGGGGACGAATTCGCGCCGCGCATAAACTCTCGACGTTAATGTGATAGACGCGAGGCATGAGAATCTACCAACTCGCGCTGGTCCCCACCCTGCTGATCGCCTGCGTGCCGCCGCCCGCCGAAGACGGCACTGATGAGAACGCCGACGAGAGCGGGAGCGAGAGCGACGACTCGTCCTGCCAGCCAGGGACCCTCGACTGCGAATGTGTCGATGCCCTGTGCTTCGACGGCCTCGAGTGCGTGCAGGGAATCTGCACGAGCCTCGGCGACAACGACTCGCCCTCCGACGACTCGACCTCCGACGACTCGACCTCCGACGACTCGACTTCCGGCGACTCGACCTCCGACGACTCGACTTCCGACGACTCGAC
>CBFGLP010000508.1:0-4312 GCA_965649595.1 uncultured Myxococcales bacterium
CCATCAGCTTGACGACCGTCTCGCCGGCCTCGGTGCGGTGCAGAAAGATGTTCCCAGGCTTGAGGTCGCGGTGCACGATGCCGGCCACGTGCGCGGCCGCGAGGCCCTGCAGCGCGTGGCGGACCACCCGAACGGCGTAGCCGGGCGCGAGCCGACCCTGTCGCTTGATCAGCGCGGCGAGATCGATGCCGCGCAGCCGCTCCATCACAATATAGGGCCCGATCGGCGAGTCGCCGAGATCGAGGATCTCGCAGATGTGCGGGTTGCCGATCCGCCCGGCCGCCCGCGCCTCACTGCGGAACCGAGCGACCGCCTCGGGATCGCGGCCGACCTCGGGTCGCAAGAACTTGATCGCTACCTCGCGATCGACCCGCTCGTTGACCGCCAGCCAGACCGCCGCCATCCCGCCGGTCCCCAGCGGAGTGACGAAGCGGAATTTCGCGTCGAGCCGCCGACCCTCGAGCGGCAGCAACATGTCGGTCTTCGAGCAGCGCAGCCAGTCCTGCCCGTGTTGTTCTCCACAGTGTGGACATGGAGCGAGCGTGCGGGTCGCTTCGTCCTGTCCGGGCATTCGCCGGGGAGGATAACTGGTTTGGCGGAAAGCGTCGCCGATCCCGGCCGGCTCGTGCACGATGCCGTGCTGGCGACCCTCGGCGACGAGCCGCCGTGATCCCGAGCGCGAGGTAGGTCGAGGTCAGAGGTTCGGCGAACGAGCGCGGGTTTGACGGATCGTCACTGCTAGACCCTCGACCGAGCAAGGACGAGGCCGCGATTGGGCTTGTACCGGGCGAGCGCGTGGCCCATGATCGGCCCATGCGCGACCGTCTGACCGAACCCATTTGATCGACGTCCGCACGTGCGAGCTGGGCCGCCTTCGCCCTCGCCTTCGTCGACTTTCTCGACGAGCTGGGAGCTGGTGTAACGCCTGTGAGCGCGGCCGATGTCCGCGACGAGTTCGGCCTCGCCTATGGCGGCACGAGCCTCGTGCTCCTGGTGGTGCCGCTGTTGTTGGCCCTGCTGGTCGAAGGTCCGCTGCTGCTGCGCTCGGACCGATGGAAGCGAGAGCGAGTGGTCCCGATCGCTGTCGCGAGCATGGGCGCGTTCATGCTCGCGGCGGCGGCGGCCAGCTCGATGTGGATGCTGGCGCTCGCGTTCGCTGCCTGGGGCACCGTCGGTGGGCTCGCAACGGCGTACGCCCAAGGCCGCTTGGTGGACGCGTTCCCGGACGAGCGGGAGCGCTGGATGACCCGCTGGACCCTGTGCGGCTCGATCGGCGACACCGTGGCGCCGCTCTTGGTCGTCGGCGTAGCGACGCTCGGGTTCGGCTGGCGAGGAGCGCTCGCGTGCACGGGCGTGCTGCACCTCTTGCACGCGCTGGTGCTCGCGCGCGCTCGCCTGCCCGCGTGTACGAGCGAAGCGGACTCAGACGAGCACCCTGAGGAGTCGCTGTGGGCTCGGCTGCGTGCAGCGCTGCGAGATCGCGAGCTGATGACGTGGCTGTCCGCGAGCGCGCTGTGCTGTCTGATGGACGAGATTCTCGTGGTGTTCGGGACGCTCTTCCTGCGCGACGAGCTCGGAGCCAGCCCGACTGTGCTGGGCGTGGCGTTCACGGTCGCGGCGCTCGGCGGAGTGATCGGGCTCGTCGTGACCGAGCGCTTGCTTCTACGCGTGGATCCGCTGCGCCTGCTCGTCAGCGCGAGCGTGGCATGTGGGGTGGTGTTCATCGCGTGGCTGTTCGTGCGATCGATACCGGTCAGCATTGCGCTGCTGGGCTTGGTCGGCGTCGCGTGTGCGCCGCTCTATCCGATCTGCGCTGCGCGGGCCTATGCGGCGCGACCGGGTCAGCCGGGGCTGGTCGCGGCTGTCGATCAGGTGTTCGCCTGGCTGCCCGTGGTGGCACCACTGGTGCTCGGGTTGATCGCGGACCGCTGGGGAGTGGTCGTGGGCCTGGCGGTGCTCGCCTTACAGCCGATCGGGGTGGGGTTGGTGGCGACGCTTCAGCGGCCACGATTGCACAATAGCGTCGACCGATGAAACCCGCGCCTCGCCCGGCGCTTTGGACAGCTGAGCTCGACTTCCCATCCAAAGTCGGTCCGGCGGGCGCCCGTCGACCAGCACTCGTTCTCACGAAATAACGCCTCGGCCTTCGAGCGGGCAACCATCGCTTCGGAGATCACCGGTTCGTCTCGAAACCCTTCGAGCTCGAGCGGAGCCGACATCGGCATCTGCAGGATCGAGCGCGCGGCGATGGAATCGATCACGCCACATCGAAGCGCACTACCTCCGAACAGCAACGATGCGCCGAACACCAAAGTGCTTACATACGGCATCGATCGCCTCTTCTGAATCGGGCACCGAACCGACGAGGCGTCGGATCCCTTGGTCAGGCACGAGCAGGTGCACCGCGAAGGCGTTGGCGCGTCGCTCAATTGCTCGAAAGCGCTCGACGATATGCCATTGACCGGCGCTCGCTTGGCACGGCGAGGGCCAGATCCCGACCCTGTTCCAACTCGGGCTCAGCGATGTCGGGCGCTCGCAGCCTCAGGAGCTCGCAACCAGGCAAGTCTAAGCCGCGCTCGAGCGCCTCGGTCTCCGAGACGCACACCAAAAAGTCGCCGAGCGTTCGCAGGTCTGCGCCCTGCAACAGCTCGCCGAGATCGGAGCCGTGCTCGGCAGCTGACCGAAACCGCAAGGTCGCTGGCGAACGCGAGCTTGCACGAGGCGGGGGCGACGTCCGCCCCGAGGCTCAGGTAGCCCCGTAGGTCTCGTCGAACTTGTCCAGCTCTTCCTGCGTGTCGCCGCAAGCCATGCCGCCGACAGCCATCGCGATCGCGGCGAGAACGAGGAGGGCGTAGAGCTTGCTACGGGTCATCGGGGAAGACTCCGGGGCTGAGGATCGCATGGTAGAGAGAGAACTCGGCGTCTCGCCGCGCGGCGGCGAGGCGACGCTGGAGTGCGTTGCGGGTGGAGGGGTCGGCCCGCGCGAGCAATTCGTGCTCGGCCCACCACGTCCGATGAGCCGCAGCAGCATCGCCGAGATCGAGGGCGAGTTCCACCCCCCAGGCGACCGTTTCCCAACGATCGGGCCTCAGCGACCTTGCACGCTGATAGAGCGCGAGCGCCTGCTCGGGGTGGCCGAGGCGATGATGGATGCGCCCCGCGGCCGCGTGCAGCTCGGGTGAGTAAGGATACGCGCTGATTCCGCGACGAAGATGGGCCAGCGCCAGCGCCACGCGAGGATCGCTCGCGCTCCCCTCCAGCTCCTCCATCAGCTCGGGATGCGCGATCAGCCAGTCACTGGGCAGATCGAGCGAGAGCTGGGCCAGCGCAGCGATCGGACGATCACGGCGATCGACGCTCAGCTCGACCGCGCGAGCGAAGTGCTCGTAGGCCCCCACCCAGTCGCGCTCGGCCACTGCCAGCTCGGCCAGGCACAGCTCGGGCAGCTCATACTCGGGATCGAGCTCGCGTGCCCGCTCGCACTGCTCGGTCACCACTTGCGCGACCTCGGGAGCGAGGTGATCGGGTCGCCGACCGGTGCCGAGCCGCTCGAGCCCGAGCAAGGCGTGGGCCCGGGCCGAGTCGGGAGCTCGACGAACCGCGACCCGCCAGAGCGTGGCGTTGCTCACGTACGCACGCGAGGCCGCGATGCCGACCGATCCCTGCACGAGCATGAGCACGACCAGCGGAGCGAAGCGCAGCATGCCCGCGGAGTCGCCCGCGCGGCGGCTCCACCAGCGACCGAGCTCCAACGCGAGCCAAGCCAGCCCCACGCACCACGGCAGGCTCGGCAGATACATGAAGCGATCCGCTCGCATGTTCGGCATGCCGACCACGTTGCTGGTCGGCAGCGCGAGCAGGATCCAAGCGAACAACGCGAGCACGAGCACCGGCGCGTGGCCGCGACGAGCGGCGATCGAAGCCACGATCAGCACCGCCGCGAAGATCAGCCCGGCGAGCACGGTCGCCGGCTCGGTCCAGCTCGCCGCGAAGTCGACGTACTCGGGCGAGAGCCGCAGCGGCACGATCATCTGACCGAGGTACGAAAGGTGGATCTGCAGCGAGGCCGCCAGCACCGGCCCGGTGCCGACCCGCTGCGCCAGCACGCGCGGGTTCGACTCGAGCTGGTAGGGGCTCAGCTGCTCGTAGACCAGCAGGTTCTGCCCGATCGCCAAGCCGACCCCGAGCGCGAGCGCGGCGACTGCCAGCGCGGTACGGCCTGGATGCTCGCGCAACCTCGCGGTCCCCGGCCAAGGTCGAAACCACACGAGCAGCAGCAACAATCCCGGCAGCGGTGCCGCGCTCAGCTTGG
>CBFGLP010000509.1:0-3852 GCA_965649595.1 uncultured Myxococcales bacterium
CCGACCTCGACCTCGAGCAGGCCGCCGCGGTGTGGGCGAACCGGGCCTCGTCGGCCCGCCACGAGCTCGGCGATCGCATCTGGATCGACTACGACAACTACGCGACCGGCGGTGCCGGCTTCCACATGTACCAGCTCTCGCGCACCGCGATCGATGGGCGTGGGGTCGGCTGGTTCCACCGCGGTGACTTCGACGAGTGGTCGACCGAGAGCCTGACCTACCGGATCGACGGCGACCGGATCGAGCTCTTCTTCGACCTTCGCGAGGAGCCCAACGTCACGGAGTATCGGTTGCTCGAGGGCGAGCAGGGCAGGGTGCTCGAGCTCGCTACCGACCCGCGCGACTTTTGGGCGACCCACCGCTACGACGACGGCGGCAAGTCGTTCGGCTCGGCTGCGTTCGGTCCGGTGGTCGGCTTCGAGGGGCTGGTCCGCGCGGCGTTGGTCGAAGACTGAAAAACCCTGCAAGCCCGAGCTGCGCGGGCCGACGAGGGGGCGTGAGCCGCAAAATTCGTCCTTGTCCCACCCGTCGTCCCACCCGTCCCCGTGCTTCGATCGCAGCTTGGCTAGCCGTGCTGCTGGCCGCCTGCCTCGAGCTCCCGAGCGTCGATCTCGAGGGCCCAGCCGTGCTCTCGAGCACGCCGGCCGAGCCGCGCAGCGTCGAGGTCCCCGTCTGGCCCGTGATCGAGATCGAGCTGTCCGAGCCGCTCGATCCCGCGAGCGTCCACGCGGGCAGCGTCGCGTTGATCGCCTGGGAAGAGGCAGGCTCTTGCGCCCTCACGCCGCTGTGCGAGGAGGGCAGCTGCGAGCGCGGCCGCTGCATGCTGGACCCGCTGACCAAGGCTGACCTCGCCGATCTCGATCGCGGCGAGCTCGAAGGCGGCATCGAGCTCGAGCTCGAGCTGCTGACCGGCTCGGCTGGCCCCGACACCCGCTTGCGCGCTCGGCCACGGCGCCCGCTCGCCGCTCACTGGCGACACAGCCTGATCCTCGGCGCGGCCCTGAGTGATCGCAGCGGCGCCAGCCTGGACGAGAGCTTCCGGCGTGATTTCGTCACCGCCGCTGCGGGCAGCTCCGGACCCGAGCCGACCTTGATCACTCCTTCGCCCGCTGAGCAGGCGGTGCCCACCAACTTGGCCCACGTCGAGCTGGCCTTCTCCCCTCCGCTCACGCTCTCGCAGCCGCAGGGCACGATCCTGCTCGAGGACGAGCGAGGCGAGCAGATCGTGCTGAGCAACCCCAGCGCGTGCGAGCGCTGGCCTCCGGGCACCTGCGTGCGCCTGGACCCGAGCCAGAGCTTGTCTCCGAATACTCGCTATCGACCGGTCGGCGGCAGCTTGCACGATCGCCTCGGTCGCGCTGCCATCCTTCCTGCGGCCGAGCGCGAGACTTGGTTTCAGACCGGTGCGTCCGCGGATCTCGATCCGCCCGCTCCCGACGTCGATGTAGCGCTTCGCGGTCGCTGCCTGGTCGCGTCGATCGACACCACCGAGCTGCTGCACGCGCGCTTGATCGTCGATGACCGAGCCCGCGAGCGCCTCGTCGCGCCTGGCGAGGGCATGATCGGCGTAGCGATCGACGAGCACCTCCCCGGCGATCCCGTCTTTTGGCAGCTCGAGCTACGCGACCGCGCCGACAACCAGCTCGCGCTCGACGGCCAGCTCGTCGCCGACGCGAGCTCGTCCCCCGAGCTCCCCGCGATCCGGATCACCGAGCTGCTCGCCAACCCGCTCGGCCCCGAGCCCGACGCCGAATTCATCGAGATCGTCGCGCTCGCGCCGACCGATACCGCCGGCCTGATGCTCAGTGATCAGAGCTTTGCCCAACTGCTCGCGGCCTGGTCCGACGGCGACGAGCCAAACGGCGACCCGCTCCCCGCGACCACGCTCGAGCCCAACCGCCCGACCTTGCTCGTCTCCAACAAGTGGACCGCGCAGCTCGGCGACGATCCCTCGCCAGCTGCGGGCACACCGATGATCGTGCTCGACGCCAGCCTCGGCGCCAGCGGGCTCAAGAACGCGGGCGAGCCGATCACCTTGTGGCTGGCCAGCGACCAGGGCCCGCGCCTCGTCGCCAGCTACGGCAACTGGATCGACACCGGCGCCAAGGCCCACGGCGGTCGGTCCGTGATCGGCGATCTCGACGGGTGCGACTTGCCCGACCGCTGGCGCTCCCACCCACTGGGCACGTCCACGCCCGGGACGATCCCGTGAGCCCCGGCTCCCGTTTGCCGGCCCGGCCCTTCATACTGGATGCTTCGCCCGATGCCCCCGAGCACCAACGAGACCAACCCACGCCCCGGCACTCTGCCGGGCGTCGGTGAGCTCGAGGTCGTCGAGGGCACCGTCGAGCGGACGATCTTCCGCAACGACGAGTCGCGCTGGACGGTGCTGCGCGTGCAGGTCGAGGGTGAGGTCGGGCTGATCACCATGGTCGGTCGCAGCCCGGGCATCGAGGACGGCGCGGACGTCAGCGCGCACGGCCGCTGGACCAGCCACCCCACCCACGGTCGCCAGTTCGCGTTCGAGCACCTCGGCATCCGCCGGCCGACCACGCCCTTTCAGATCATCAACCGGCTCAAGACCTACCCCGGCATCAAGACCAAGATGGCCGAGCGGATCGTCAAGCGCTTCGGCACCGACACGCTCGAGATCCTCGACAACCAGCCGCGCCGCCTGCTCGAGGTCGAGGGGCTCGGAAAGAAGACCTACGAGCGGATCATCGAGCACCACCAAGAGCACCAGGGGCCGATCGCCGATCTCGCCAACCGCCTGATCGAGATCGAGGTCTCCCCGCGCTTCGCCCCCGCTCTACACAAGCGTTACGGCGAGCAGGCGATGGCGATGCTCGAGCACCACCCCTACAGGCTCGCCCGCGAGATCCGGGGCATCGGCTTTACTACCGCCGACAAGATCGCCCGAGCGCTCGGCGTCGATCTCGACAGCGACGAGCGGATCGACGCCGGCATCCTGCACACGCTCGAGCGCGCGCAAAGCGATGGCCACTGCGCCCTGCCGCCTCAGCACCTGCTCGACCAGTGCCGCAAGCTGCTCAACTTGCCGCGCGAGCGGATCGAGCAGGGCATCGATCGCCTGCTCGAGGAAGGCGAGCTGGTCCCGCGGATCTGTCCCAGCCTCAATGGCGAAGAGGATCGCGAGCTCTACTTCCTGCGCCAGTACGACCAAGCCGAGGACAACCTCGTCCACGCGCTGCTCGACATCGCCTGTGCGCCGCGTGAGGCGTGGGACGTCGGCGAGCTGCCCGAGCACCTCTCCGAGGGCCAGCGTCGCGCGGTCGAGGCGATCGCCCGCACCGGCGTAGTGATCCTGACCGGAGGCCCCGGCACCGGAAAGAGCACCGTCGTCGCCAACGTGATCACGGTGGCCAAGCGAGCGGGCGCCGACCTCCTGCTCGCCGCGCCGACCGGTCGCGCCGCCAAGCGGCTCGAGCAGACCACCAGCGAGGCGGCGTCTACGGTGCACCGTCTGCTCGAGATCCGGCCCGAGAGCGGCGAGTTTGCCTATTGTGCAAACAACCCGCTGCCGACCTCGCTGGTAGTCGTCGACGAGAGCTCGATGCTCGACCTCGAGTTGGCGGAAGCGTTGATCACCTCGCTGACCCCCGCGCATCGGCTCTTGCTGGTTGGCGACGCCGATCAGCTGCCCTCGGTCGGACCCGGCAACGTCCTGCGCGACCTGATCCGCGCCGCCGAGCACCGCAGCGACTCTTCTCGTGAAGCTGGCCCGATCCCGGTCGTTCGGCTCGATACGATCTTTCGCCAGCAAGAGGGCTCGACGATCGTCCGCAACGCCCACCGGGTTTTGCACGGCCACTCGCTCGAGCCCGACGATCC
>CBFGLP010000510.1:0-1529 GCA_965649595.1 uncultured Myxococcales bacterium
ACCGTCGAGCTCGCGACCGCAGGTCGTCGTGTCGGCGAGGTCCGCGAGGACAACGTCGTGCTTCCTGTTCGGGCGATCATCCTCGATCCCGAGCTTCCGCTCGACGATCAGGGCGGGGTCGTTCATCGCTCCAAGCACGTCACCAACCTGGTTCGGACCTGCCGTCGCGAGATCCCCAATCTCGTGGTCGCGCTGATCGATCACTTCACCGAGCTATCGCAGCGCGAAGGCAACCCCGATCCCGCCCGCGGCTCGGCCGAGCTGCGCTACACGTGGGAGCGCCTGCTCGCCTACGCCGGCAACGATATAGCGATCGGCTCGGAGCGAAAGGGTGCCCGCGAGCGCGCGTGGCAGCGCCTGCACACGCTGCCGCTGCTGCGCGACGTGTGGGGCCAGCCCTGCTCGATCGCCGACCTCGAGCGTGAAGCCAAGCTGCGGGGTCAGGTCGCGGCGCTCGTGCGGGTCCAACCCCAGCTGGGCGAGCGGACGCGTCCCGCGGGCACCCGGCTGGTGTTGATGCTCGATGCGAGCTTGGCTCCGCTGCTCGAGTCGATCGCCCCCTCGAAGCTGCTCGACGAGGACTGGGAGCGAGAGCTGGCGCTGCTCGACCGACTCGCCAACCTCCCGCCGCTCGAGCGCCCCGAGCCCGAGGGCCAGCCAATGGTCGAGCGCAAGGCGACGGTCTCCGGTGGCTTGCACGCGCGGCTGTGGATCCCCGCCGAGCTCGGACCCGACGACGACGTCGCGTTCGCGCGCGGCGATCGTCTGCTCGGCCGGATGCAGCCGCTGCCCTGGCTGCCCTGCACGGGCCTCGTCGAAGGCGACACGCTCGAGCTCGCGGCCGAGGGCGTGCGCCTCGATCCGCGCCAGCGCAGCAGCCTCGGTCGCCAGGTCGTCGTGCTCTACGAGGCGCTCGCCCAGCAAGTCAAGGCGCGCAAGGACGTGTCGGCGTCCTGGCGCGAGCGGGTGCTCCAGCGGCTCGCTCACGCAGCGGTAGCGCTCGACCGGCTACCACAGGACGGCCCCGAGGTGCACGGGCTGAGCAAGAACCTCGAGCGGCTGCGCGAGCTGTTGAACGAGGTCGTGCCCCCAACGCTGCGCAAGGCAGTGGCTGCGCGAGTGAAGCAGGTGCCGATCACCGAGACCGAGCAGCCGCTCGCTCCAACCCAAGCGCCCGAACCAGTCCAAGCGCCCGCGAGCGTGCAGGTCGAGCCCTCGCCGAGCAACGAGGCACCGCAAGCATCCGCCCCGCTCCCCACACCCGAGCAAGCGCTGCTCACCGCGGTCTGGACCGAGCTCGCCTGGGCCCGCTCGCGCCACGGCAGCTTGCTGGACCAGCTCGGGCTCGATCGCTTGCGCTTCGGCGCGCTCGATCCCGGCAAGCTGTCCAGCTTCGATCGCGGGCTAGTGCTCGGCCGCCAGCACCCGTTGATCGATAGCCAGCTGCAGCGCGCCGCTCGGGGCGAGCGCTTCGACCCGGTCGAGCTCGCGTTCGTCGTCGCGGCCGTCTACACGCACATGAACGCGAT
>CBFGLP010000511.1:0-4940 GCA_965649595.1 uncultured Myxococcales bacterium
CCCATCTCGGTGCCGCCGTGGTTGACCTGCACGGAGCCATCCGTGAACACGAGCACGAGCGCGCCCGCTTGGTTCAAGAAGCTGGTCGTGAACGAGATCCCGAACTTTACCGGGGTGATCGCAATGCCGCGCTTTTCGAACTGGTGCGCGGCGTTGAATCGCTCGATCGCTGCCAGCCGGTCATCGAAGCGGGACTGCGCACGCACACCGGAAAAGACCTGCTCGATTCGCTCGGCGTGGCGCACCTCTTGGCCATAATGAGCCTGGTCGCCCGGGCGATAAAAATTGCGCTCGCGGACCTGGTGCGGCGGGAGCCCGCAGGCACGCGCGACCCGATCGAGCACCTCTTCGGCGACGACCATCCCTTGCGGTCCCCCGAACCCACGAAACGCGGTCTGCGAGGTCTTGTGGGTCCGAACCACGCGGCCACGCACGCGCAGGTGCGGGAACGAATAGCAATTGTCGCAGTGAAAGAGCGCCCGGAACATGATCGCTCGGCTGAGATCGAGCGACCAGCCACCGTCGGAGTAGAGCTCGAGGTCCATGGCCACGAGCCGGCCATCGTGATCGTGCGCGACCTCGTAGCGGGCCAAGAAGGGGTGCCGCTTGCCGGTCAGCGTCATGTCGAGCTGGCGATCGAGGCGGACGCGAACTGGCCGGCCGGTAAGCTGCGCGCCCAGGGCCGCGACCGCGGCCCACTGCGTGGCCTGGACCTCCTTGCCGCCGAACGCCCCACCCATCCGCAGCGACTGGCAGATGACCTCGCTGCGCGGGCGGCCGAGCACGCCCGCGACGATCGTCTGGGTCTCGCTCGGGTGCTGCGTGGAGCTGTGCACGACCACCGACCCGGCCTCGTCGACGTAGGCGAGCGCGGCTTGGGTCTCGAGATAGAAGTGCTCTTGGCTGCCGATCCGCAGCTCGCCCTCGATGACCTGGTTGGCCTTGGCCAACGCGCGCTGAGGGTCGCCGCGGACGATCTCGAGCGGCTCGGTCAAGAAGCTCTCGGCCGCGAGCGCGTCCTCGATCGTCACGATGGCTGGCAGCGCCCGGGTCTCGACCACGACGGCGGCCGCGGCCTCGCGGGCCTGGTCGAGCGTCTCGGCCAGCACCCACGCGACGGCTTGACCGTGAAAGCAGACCTCGCGGGGGAACAGCGGCTCGTCGTGGCGGACCGCACCGATCTGGTTCTCGCCCGGGACGTCGCGGGCGGTCAGCACCGCGACCACGCCGGGCATCGCACGGGCGGCGTCTTGCTCGATCAGCAGCACCTCGGCGTGGGGCTGATGGACCTGAACCGGCCAGGCGTGCAGCAGCCGCGGGAACCGGTCGAGCAGATCGTCGGTGTAGAGCGCGGATCCGGTGACGTGGCCCTCGGCGCTCTCGTGCGGGACGGCGCGACCGACCTCGTGCTTGGTCTCGTGCTTGGCCTCGCTCATGGCAGCACCCCCGGGAGCTCGGTCGCGTGGGGCGGCTGTGGTCCGATCCGACGATCGAGCTCGGTCTCGGCGTGGAACTTGCGCAGCAGCTGCACGATCATCGCCCGGCGATACTCGCTGGTGCCCCGGTGATCGCTCATCGGCGTGAACGCGTGCTCGAGCCAAGGGGCGACCTGCTCGACGGTCGCGGCGGTCCACGGCTTTCCGACTAGCGCGTCCTCGATCGAGCGCGCGCGCACGGGCGTGGCCGCGACGCCGCCGTAGGCCAGCCGAGCGCGCGTGACCACGCCGTCATCGTCGAGGTCGAGCGCGAACGCGGCCGAGACCGTCGAGATGTCGTCGAGCAAGCGCTTGCTGACCTTGTAGAAGTGCGCGTGCGTGGGCTGGCGGCGGGGGATCCGGATCGCGACGATCAGCTCGCCCGGGCGCAGCACGGTCTGGCGGTAGCCACGGAAGAACTCGGCGACCGCGATCCGCCGCTCGCCTTCGTGGGTGCGCAGCGTCAGCTCGGCGTCGAGCGCCATCAGGACCGGGGCCCCGTCGCCGATCGGAGACGCGTTGGCCAGGTTGCCGCCGAGCGAGGCGCGGTTGCGGATCAGTCGAGACGAGAACAGCGGCCACAGCTCGTCGAGCAGCGGGATCGAGCCGGCCAGACGATCCTCGACCTCGGTGAGGGGCAGCGCCGCGCCGATCTCGATCCAGCGCGGACCGACGCTGCTCTTGTGCAGCTCGGTGACCGCCTCGAGCGAGATCAGCAGCGGCCAGCGAGCGTGGCGTTGGTTGATCTCGACGACGACGTCGGTGCCACCGGCGACCAGCTTGGCCTCGGGCGTGCGCGCGAGCAGGCCGAGCAAGTCATCGAGCGAGTCGGGTCGGATCAGCCGACGGGCAGCGTTGCGCTGCACGAGCGGACCGAGCGGGACGACCGGGCGACCGAGCCGAGCGGCGAAGGGATCGTCGGGCGTGGGCCGGGCAGGACCAATCTGCTGGAGCACCGCGCGGATCGGTCGATAGCCGGTGCAGCGGCACAGGTTCCCGGCGATCGCCTCGAGGTCGACCAAGGGCGTGGCGGGTCCGCGCTCGCGGTAGTACTCGGCGAACAAGCTGACCACGAAGCCGGGCGTGCAGTAGCCACACTGCGAGCCGCCCTGCTCGATCATCGCGCGCTGGACCGGGTGGAGCTGGTCGGGGGCCGGGCGCATCCCCTCGACCGTGAGCAGCTCGCCGCCCGCGACCGAGCCGACCAGGGTCAGGCAACCATTGACCGGTAAGAAGCGGCTGCGCCCCTGCGTGTCGCGGCGGACCAGCACGACCGCACATGCGCCGCACTCACCCTCGGCGCAGCCCTCTTTGCTGCCGCTGAGCCCACGCGCGCGCAGGAGCTCGAGCACCGTGGTGTGGGGATCGACACCCTCCAGCTCGAACGTGCGGCCGTTGACGGTCAGCGCAGGCACGAGATGAATGGTAGCGAAGCGGTGGACCTGGCGATCGAAATTGCGTCAGCGGGCCAGCACGCGAGCGAGCTCGACCAGGCCCGTATCCAGCGCTTTGATCTTTCCGACAACCTCGGAGAGCGGCGTCGTGGCCACCTCCTGACCACGCAAACCGACCAGCACGCCGAACTCGGCGCGGGCAATGCACTCGACGGCGCCGTACCCGAAACGAGCCCCCAGCAGGCGGTCGAAGGCCGTCGGCGTGCCACCTCGCTGGACGTGACCGAGCACGGTGACCCGAAGATCGAAGCCGATCCGGTGGTGCTCGGTCCGGAGCACCTCGGCGAGCGCGTTGGCGTCACGCTGGGCCCCCTCGGCGACGATCACGATCGCATGCTTCTTGCCGCGCCGGTAGGCGTCGGCGATCCGCTCGGCGACCTCGTCGGTGCTCATCTCGGCCTCGGGCAGGACGATCGCTTCGGCCCCGCAGGCGAGCCCGACCATCAGCCCGAGGTAGCCGCACTCGCGCCCCATCACCTCGATGATCGACGCGCGGCGGTGCGAGCTCGAGGTCACGCGCAGCTTGTCGACCGCGTCGAGGGCCACGTTGGTGGCCGTGTCGGCGCCCAGAGTGATGTCGGTGCCGACGAGGTCGTTGTCGATCGTGGAGGCGATGCCGACGACCGGCAGGCCGTCCTCATAGAGCGCGTGGGCGCCGGTCTGCGAGCCGTTGCCGCCGATCACGACCAGCGCCTCGACGCCGAGCTCCCGGAGGTTGGCGATGCCGCGCCGGCGGACCTCGGCGTGCTTGAACTCGGGGCAGCGCGCGCTGCCCAGCACGGTGCCGCCCTGCCCGAGGATCCCACCGACGTCGCGGGCTTCGAGCGGGCGGATGCGGCCTTGCTCGGGCGGGGCGATCAAGCCGGCGTAGCCTTCGTAGACACCGAAGACCTGCCAGCCGCGAACGATCGCGCTGCGGGTCACGGCACGGATGGCCATGTTCATGCCGGCCGCATCGCCGCCGCTGGTCAGCACGGCGATGCGCTTGGTCGTGGTCGTGTCGGAGGTCGCGTCGATGGGCACGGGCGAAGGGTAACCAAGCCTGCGCGTGAAGGCGCGAGCGGATGCGCTACCCTCGAGTCGCAGCCCGCTCATGACCAGTGTCCAGACGATCATGAACCACGAGGTCTACGCGGTCCGCAGCCACGAGCGGGTCGACGAGGTCCTGGGCATGATCCTGACCCTCGGCATCACCGCGGCGCCGGTCGTCGACGAGGACGGACAGCCGCTCGGCTTGGTCGCGCTGCGCAACCTCGCCCGGGCCCCCCACGACGCCCCGGTCGGACACCACATGACCAGCCCAGCCGCGACGATCGGGCCCGACGCGAGCGTCGAGGAGGCCGGTCAGCAGATGGGCCAGCTCGGCTATCACCACCTCGTGGTCGTCGACGGCAACAGCCAGGTGATCGGCTTCGTGTCCTCGCTCGACGTGATCCGAGGCTTGGTCGGGCTGCCAGCGACTCACCCCCCGGCCTTCCACCACGAGGAGCCCGAGAGCGGCTTGAGCTGGACCGGCGACCTCGAGCCGACCCGCGAGGTGATCGAGCGCCTCGCCCCCGACACGCCTGGGATGCTGGTGCTCAGCGAGGCGGGCAACCCGAGCGAGGTGGTGTGGGCCGAGGCGTCGCGGGACGTGCGGGCGCGACTGCTCGAGCTGCTGCGCGGAGATCGGGTGCCCGAGCCGGTCCGCGAGCGGGGCCTCGCCAAGCTCCGCTTCCGCGCGGCGCCCTTTGGTGGATCGGGGCTCCCGAGCAGCGGAACCAGCGTGATCGACGTGCTGCTCGGAGGGTCGTCGGAGTAAGGTCGCACGGCCCGTGCAGCTCGAAGCCACGATCGCCGCCCTCAGCCAGCCGCGCGCCTACCCGGGCGTCGCGGACGACCTCGTGATCGAGGTGATCCAGACCCACATCTCGGTCGTGTTCCTGGTCGGCCACGAGGTGTTCAAGCTGCACAAGCCGGTCGACTTCGGGTTCCTCGACTTTTCTACGCTCGACGCCCGCCGCCGCGACTG
>CBFGLP010000512.1:0-7477 GCA_965649595.1 uncultured Myxococcales bacterium
TCGCGGCTGCTGGTCGGGCCGCGGCACCCCTGCCGGCTCCGCTACCGGCGGCGGCGGAGCAAGAAGGTGTTCGCGGCCGCCTGAGCGAGCGTGCTAGCTTGGCGGGGTGCTTCGCCCTCTGCTCGCAGCGTGGCTCGTCGCGCTGATCTGCGCGTGCCAGCGTGCACCGACGGTGAGCGTCGCGGCATCGCCAGAGCCCGAAGCACCGCCCGCTCCGACGGCCACGCCTGGCGGACCGCGCTTCGCCTCGACTGCTGAAATCCGGGCCCTGGCCGAGCGGCTCGATCAGGCCTTCGAAGGCCCGCTCGGGCTCGGGCAATCGAGCGGCGAAGCTGGCTCGACCAAGCTACGTGTTGCTGGTGACGAGCTGTTCGTCGTCGAGGGTCCAGGGTCGAGCTGCCCCGAACCACTGGGCATCCCCCTGCTGCTCTTCGAGGGGCCCGAGGCGTTCTTGCTGGTGGGTGCAAACCCGCCCCAGATCGTTGCGCTCGAGTCTGGCTCAGGGCGCCCCCACTGCTGGCTGGTCGAGGCACCGCGGCTCGCCGATGACGCCGAGCCCGTGGCTGCGGCGTCCGTCGAGTGGTACTTCGACGACAACGACAAGCCCACGCGTCAGCGAGCGAGCGTCGAGCTGTGGGCCGAGCTTCCAGGCGATGAGATGATCGAGATCGACGCCGAAGTGCCGCACTTGCGCGTGTGGGCGAGCGACGGCACGCTGCTGCTCGACCACGGCGAGAGCGAGTGCGAGTACGATCTCTCGCTCTCGTTCGCCGCATACCGGCTCGACGACGAGGTGATGCTGCAAATCGATCGTAGGTGTGATGACTGCGCCCCCTGCGAGCATGGTCGCAGCAAGAGCGACTCTAGGGTCGAGCTGTGGTTGCCCGCCGGGGACGAGCCGATCGAGCTGCGCGGCTCGTCGAGCAAAGACGAGGCCAGGGATCTATGGTTCTCGGACGGTAGCGAGGGGGTTGAGGAGAGCTATGCGACGCACGAGCACGAGTCATGGTTGCTCGGGAAGAGCCAGGTCGTCCACGAGCTCATCGAGTCGAGCACGACGGTGACAACCTACTCCGACGCGGAGAGCGAGGAATTCGAGCAGATCGCCAACATCCGCGAGGAGCGGTGGACCTTCCAACCCCACTCGGGCGAGCCGATCGACCGGGAGCTCCGCACCGAGATCGATCATAGTGACTGAGCGGTCCATGTCCGACGCGATTCGAGCGCTCGAGGCCCAGCTACGCGCCAACCCCGACGACGGCGAGGCGTGGGAGGTCTACGCCGATTGGCTGCTCGACCAGGGCGACCGCCGCGGCGAGCTGATCATGCTGGAGTCGCTAGCGGCCCAGACCAACGACTCGTCCGTGCACGAGTCGATCGCGGCGCTGCTCGCCAAGCATCGCGCGGGCTGGACTCCGAAGCCGCTGGCCTCGCAGACCCGCTACGAGTGGCGCCACGGGTTCGTCTACCAGGCCACCGTCACCAACCTGGCCCGGCGCGCCGACATCCGCTTGCTCGGCAAGCTGTTGAAGAGCCCCCAGGCGCGCTTGCTCGCCCACCTCGAGCTCCGCTTTTACAGCTACGCCAGCGCCAAGATCATCGAGCAGTTCACCAAGCTCGACTTGGGCAAGCTGCGCTCGTTGAAGGTGCCTTATCAACCCTTCGGCGATCAGATCGTGCACGTGCTGGCTCAACAAAGAGCGCTGAATCTGGCCAGCCTCGATCTGCGCTACACCGGGCTCACGGACGCCGGTCTGATCGAGCTGGTCCGCAGCCCTCGGCTCCGCGGCCTGCGGGCGCTCTATTTGCAACAAAACCAGCTCGGGCTCGCAGGCATCGAAGCGCTAGCGAGCGCGCCGGCGATGTCCGAGCTCGAGACGCTCGACCTTCGCTATAACGCGATCGACGTCGCGTGTGTGAGGGCGCTAGCGAGCTCGCGGGCGCTCGGTAAGCTAAAGACGCTGCATCTCTATGTCGACGACCTCGACGTCGAGAGCCTTCGCGCGCTCGCGTCATCGACCACCCTGGCACCCGAGCTGGTCCGCTTCTGGCGAGCGCAAGCGGAGGCGCGAGCAAACCAATGGCTGGAGTAGGCGAACAGATCCGCGATCGATTCTTTGCCCTGCCCGCGAGCGCGAGCGAGGCCGACAAACGAGCGCTGCTCGCCGAGGTCGAGCGGCTGAACCCGGAGCCGACCACCCACCTGCACGGGCTGGCGCTCTCGTTCTTCCCGACCGCCCGCTTCAAGCAGCTCCGCTTCGTGCCCGCGGCCGAGCTCGACGAGCAGGTCCGCCCGCTCTTCGCCAGGCCCTGCGCCGCGCTGCCCGAGCTCGCGGCGGCGTTCGTCGATCCGGAGGAATTCAGCTTTCGCAGCTTCGAGAACATCATCGGCTTGGACCGAATGTTCGCCGAGCTCGGCCCCGACGCGATTCGACTTGCGAAACCCGAGCGCCTCGCCGGCGGGGTGTCGCGCTCGATCGCGCGTGCATCCGAGCCGCTGCGCGCCCGGCTCGCCCAGCTCGATCAGCTCGATCTCTACGTCCGCCCGCTCAACGCCGTATCGCGTGGCGGTAAGCGCTTCATCTTTCATTGCGCCGAGCTGGCCACGACGCTGACCACCGCCTTGCGCGATGCCTTACCCGAGTCGATGCTCGCAGGCTTCGTGCACGTCAATCCGGTGTTTCGCTGCAACCGCTTCGAGCCCGGTGACAAGCGCTTCTTGGCCCACGTGGATTCGCCTTATTACGACCGCGCGCACCACCAAGTCTCGAAGTACACCCTGCTCTTGTATCTGACTGGTGGCCGCGGAGAGGCCCTGCTGCGCTTTGCTGATGAGCTGGTCATCGACGAGATCGAGCCGATGACGGCGTTCGTGTTCGATCAGCGGCTCGAGCACGAAGGCGGGCCCTACGTCGACGGCCGCAAGCTGTTCTTGCGGACCGAGCTGATCTTCGAGGACCCCAACCTCGGCCACGCGCCTGGCATCGCCGAGCTGTTCGCCAAGGCCTGCTACCTCGACTTCGAGAGCCTGATCGCCCCGGAGCTGGCCCGCTTCGCCCACGCGGCCTACGACCGAGCCGCCGCCGCGCACTTTCGCGGACCGCCGGATCGGGTCGAGCCCGAGCCCTACGTGCACAAGCAGTTCAATGACGTGCACTTCGTGAGCAATGGTTACGACTTTTGGTTTCACAAGGACCACCTGTCGCTGGCCGAATGCGCCGCGATCGCGCTGCTCGACATGCTCAACGCGAAGATCGGCGATTCGTCGTTTCGCAAGCTCTGCTCCACGCAGGTGCTCGTCCGCAGTAGCGACGATCAGTCGTGGATCGCCGAGCTGCTGCGCGAATCGTCTTCGTCAGCACCGCAGGGGCTTGCGCCAGTGTTCGCCCGCGTCGACAAACCAGCGTTGTTCCCCCCGCCCGAGGAGCCGCGCGACGACATGGAGTTCCCGACCTCGCCGGACTTTCATGCCGATCCCTTCCCCGACGACTGGGACGCGACGCGGCATCCAGCGGTGGTCGAGGCCTACGCCCGCGCCCAGCGCTACGCGAAGAGCCGAATCCTCCCGGCTCCGATAATGATGCTCGGGCAGGAGGTGTTCCTCGATCCATCGCGCTTCGTCATCGAAGCCGACAAGATCCATGTGCTATCGACCGAATCGTTCGACCCGGTCCACTTCGCCGGTGCGGTGTGGTACAGCCCCGACGACTTCCTCGACGTCGACGCGACCTTCGACGTGCTTCGCCCCTTGGTCCCACCGATTCGCTATCGCGAGGCGGGCGACGTGTTCCACCTGTGCTGCGATCTGTTTCGCAACTCGTGGATGGTCAGCCATCGCACCGAGACGGTCCCGGTCCCGCGCGTGGTCAATGGGACTGGTGTCGACCCCGCGAGTATGGCGTGGTTCGACGCCGCAGCCCTATCATCCAGTCGTGATCAGCTCCGCGCGGAGCTCGAGGCCGACGAAGAGTAAGGGAGCAGCGGAGTCGACCAATGTCTGCCCACATTCGAGCCATCGAGGACACGCTCCGCGCGAGCCCAGATGACGACGAGGCCTGGCGGGTCTACGCCGATTGGCTGCTCGATCGCGGCGACCGCCGCGGTGAGCTGATCATGCTCGAGCTGCTCGCGGCCAAGGATCCGCGCCTGCGCGAGCCGATCGCGGCGTTGATCGCCGAGTGCCGATCGAGCTGGGAGCCGGCGGCGCTGCCCTTGCAGGCGCGCTATGAGTGGCGACGCGGATTCGTCTGCGAGGCGACGATCAGCGCCCTCGCGCGGGCCCCCCAGATCCGCTCGCTCGGGCGGCTGTTGGCCGACCCGCAGGCGCGCTTGCTCGGCTGCTTGCGGCTGCGCTTCCAGCGATCGGCTCGGCGCGAGATCATCAAGCCCTTCGCGGAGCTCGACTTGGGCAAGCTGCACACCTTCCAAGCGGCCTACCTCGAGCAGGGCGATCGGCTCGTACATGCGCTGGTTCAGCAGCCGGAGCTGCGGCTGACGACCCTCGATCTGCGCTACGCCGGTATCACCGACGAGGGCCTGATCGCATTGGCCACCTGCACCCAGCTCCGCGGCCTGCGGGCGCTCTACCTGCAACACAACGCGTTCGGGGGCAAGGGCGTCGAGGCGCTCGCCAGCTCGGTGGCGCTGTCCGAGCTCGAGGTCCTCGACCTGCGCAGCAACACGATCGGTCATGTCGGTGCGCACGCGTTGGCGCGCTCTCGCGTGCTCGGTAGGCTCGAGACCTTGTACCTACACGCCGATGACATCGGCCAGGCCGGGGTTGCCGAGCTCGAGTCGTCGACCTCTCTGCCCCACGATCTCGTCCGCTTTTGGCGGGCCCGGAGCGAATACGTATGATGGCCAACAAGGGCGAGCAAATCCGTGATCGCTTCTTTGCCCTCGACAAGCACGCCAGCGAGGCCGACCAGCAGCGCCTGCTCGCCGAGGTAGACGGGTTGGACACGGAGCCGACGACGCAATTGCTAGGGCTGTCGCTGTCGTACTTTCCAACGTCGCGATTCAAGCAGCTTCGCTTCGTCGACGCGGCCGAGCTCGACGAGCGCGTGCGCCCGCTCTTCGCCCGTCCCTGCGCAGCGCTGCCCGAGCTCGCCGCGGCGTTCGTCGATCCCGAAGAGCTCACGTTCCGCAGCTTCGAGAACATCATCGGCTTGGACCGCATGTTCGCCGAGCTCGGCCCGAGCCCGCTGCGCTTCGCGCCGCCCACGGACCTCGCAGTCGGGGTCTCCCGCTTGGCGCTCCACGTGTCCGAGCCGCTGCGCGCCCGACTCGAGCAGCTCGAGCGGCTCGATCTGTTCGTTCGCCCGCCCAACGCCGCGTCGCGTGGCGGCACGCGATTCATCTTTCACGCCGCCGAGCTGGCGAATGCGCTGACCGCCGCGCTGCGCGAGACCTTGCCCGAGTCGCTGCTGGCCGGGTTCGTACACGTCAACCCGGTGTTTCGCTGCAATCGCTTCGACCCTGGCGACCGGCGCTTTTTGGCTCACGTCGATTCACCCTACTTCGATGGCGCGCGGCATCATGTATCGAAGTACACGCTGCTCGTGTACCTCACGGGCGGGCGCGGCGACGCGCTGCTGCGCTTCGGCGACGCGCTGGTGATCGACGAGATCACGCAGATGACGGCGTTCGTGTTCGACCAACGGCTCGAGCACGAGGGCGGGCCTTACCTCGACAACCGCAAGTTATTCTTGCGGACCGAGCTGATCTACGAAGATCCGACGATCGGCCACGCGCCCGGTATCGCCGAGCTGTTCGCCAAGGCCTGTTATCTCGACATCGAGCGCCTGTTCGCCCCCGAGCTGGCCCGCTTCGCCCACGCAGCCTATGACCGGTCCTCGCTCGCGCACTGGTCCGGACCGCCCGATCGGGTCGACGCCGAGCCCTTCGTGCACAAGCAGTTTCGCAACGCGCACTTCGTGACCAACGGCTACGACTTTTGGTTTCGCAAGCGCGACCTCTCGCTGATCGAGTGCGCCGCGATCGCCCTGCTCGACATGCTCAACGCCAAGATCGACGGGTTGTCGTTTCGCAAGCTCTGCGAGTCCGAGGTGCTCGTCCGCACGAGCGACGATCGGGCTTGGATAGCCCAGCTGCTGCGCGACTGCGGCTCACCGAGCGAGCCGGTGTTCGCGCGCCTGAACAAGCAGGCGTTGTTCCCCGAGCCCGAGGAGCCGGATCCTCGCATCGAGTTTCCAGAGCCGCAGGAAATCGCGCCTTTCCCCAAGAAGTGGGAAGCTACCCGCAGCGAAGAGGTGATTGAAGCGCTCACCCACTCCCAACGCTATGCCATGAAGCGGATCTTCGCGGCCCCAATCACGATGCTCGGGCAAGAGGTGTTCCTCGATCCCGCTCGCTTCGTGGTCGAAGCCGACAAGATCCACGTGCTGTCGAGCGAATCACTCGACCCGCTCCACTTCGCCAGCTTCTCGTTCTATTACGGCCAAGACTTCATCGGCGTCGACCTCGAGCTCGATGTCCTGCAGCCCTTGGTCCCGCCGATCCTCTATCGGGAGGACGAGGACACCATTCACCTGATGTGCGACTTGTTTCGCAACTCGTGGATGGTCAGCCACCTCGCCGAGACCGTTCCGGTGCCGCGCATCATCGAAGATAGCTACGAGGTCCGCCCGGGAAGTGGGCCTTGGCTGACAGCCGCGTCGATCAACCGGTGGGAGCTCGAACGTGACCTCGAGCGTTAGCTCGGCCGGTGCTGCTCGACGCGGCGCAGCAGATCACGAACAATCTCGCGCTCGCCCTGCGGGTCACGCTCGAGCAGCTCACACAAATAATCGATCGCCAATTCGTCGCTCTCCGGCAGAAACTCGAACGCCTTGTGCACGAGGCTCTGGTCGATCCGCTTGAGAAAATCGTCGCGCTCGCGGAATTCCCGGCGGAGCCGGAGCCGCCGCTGCGGATGATCGAGGTTGTAATCGTCGGGGTGAATCTCGAACACGAATGATTGATAGACCAACCATAAGTGCCGACGCAGGAGCTGATGGTTCAGCTCGACGCCCTCGATGCTGTGGCCCTCGAGCTGCTCGGTCAGCTCCTGCTGGGAGAAGTACCCGGACCGCTCGACGAACTGCTCGTAGAGGTGACCCAGCAGCGCGACCCGGCTGGCCCGATCGAGCAAGATCCCGCCTTTGGCGAGCTTGGCCTGCGTACGGGCGAGGAAGCTCGACAAGGGCGGCCGCGGGGGCAAGGTGATGCGGATCGGGTTCGGTCGTGCGGCCGTGGACGAACCTGTGGAGGCCACGTCGAGAGCCGGGCGCACGTCGCTCGGGCTCGGCTCGCTCGCGGCCACGCCCAGCGCACCACCCTCGCTGAAGACCGAGGCGACCACGCGGGCTGCCGGCTCCGCTGCGGGTGCGGCCGCAGCGGTGGCCTCGATCGTCCAGGGGACCATGATCAGGCTTCGCTCCGTCTCGCTGCTCGCTTCACCATCACCATCACCATC
>CBFGLP010000513.1:0-14921 GCA_965649595.1 uncultured Myxococcales bacterium
GCGAGATCCTCGCAGAGGATCTGATCGGCGTGGCCCAAGCGGCGGCCGGCCGGGCCGATCCCGAGCGAGACGGCACCAATGACCACGTTGCGGATGCACACGGGCGCGCGCACGTAGGAGCCGAGGTCGGCTCGGCGCAGCCGCTGCAGCTTCTCGGCCCACGGGTGGTCGGGCTCGCGCAGCGCAGCCTCGACGTCGGGGATCAGCACGGAGCTCGGGTCGAGCCTCGGCCGCCAGTTGCCGAGCAGCGCGAGCGATCCGGCCAGGTCGGGGTCTCGGTGGTGGACGAGCCGCTCGGCGTCGCGGTGCAGCGAGGCGATTCGGTCGAGCCGCCCATGATCGTCGACCAGATCGATCGCGCACCAGTCGGCGAGCTTGGGCACGGCGAGCTTGGGCAGCCGCTTCAAGGCCGCCCGATAGTCGAGTGAGTCCGAGAGGATCGTGCTGGCCTCGGCCAGGAACGACAGCGCCTCGGCGGTCCGCTTGTGATCATCGATGTCGGTGCCAGTGCCGATCCACGAGCTCAGCGTGCCCGCCGGGGTGCGGATCGGGACCACGCGCAGGAGGTGCCAGCGATAGGTGCCGTCGCTCGCGTGGCGCAGCCGACACGAGGCTTCGAAGCGGGTGGCGGTCTCGAGCGCGTCCTGAATGCCTCGTGTGAACGCGGCGGCATCTTCGTCGTGCAGCACCGTCGCCCAGCCGTGCTCGCGCAGCTTCTCGGAGGACACCCCGGTGAAGTCGGTGCAGCGCTGGTTGCAGTAGTTCAGCTCGCCCTTCGCGTCGGTCGTCCACACGAGCTGCGGCATCGACTCGGCGAGCTCGCGGTAGCGCTCTTCGTCGAGCCGCTTTTGCTCTTCGAGCAGGCGAATGCGCTCGCGCTGCTCGGACTCGCGCAGCAGCTCGCTCTGGCGCCGGATCTGCTCGGTCTTGCGGTAGAGATCGACGAACACCGCGACCTTCGAGCGCAGCACGTCGGGATCGAAGGGCTTGGAGATGTAGTCGACGGCTCCGACGTCGTAGCCACGGAACACGTAGGGCTCCTGCTGGCTGACCGCGGTCAAGAAGATGATCGGCGTGTGCCGGGTCTTCTCGCGCTCCTTGATCATCGCTGCGGTCTCGAACCCATCCATGCCCGGCATCAACACGTCGAGCAGAATCACCGCGAAGTCGCGCTCGAGCAGGTGCTTGAGCGCTTGCTCGCCGGATTCGGCGTAAACCAGGTTCTGTCCGAGCGGCTCGAGGATGGCCTCGAGCGCGAGGAGGTTCTGGGCGCGATCATCGACCAGGAGGATGTTCGTGGTGATGTCGGCGGCCGAGGTCATAGGAGCTTCGCCGAAGTGCCTCGGCCCTGCCTCCATATCGCCCATGATACTGCCTTCAAGAACCACGGTTCGGCGGTTGCCACCAGAGCGGGAGTCGGTGAGAGGGTGTCATGGACGCCATGGTCGCCGTGTTCGGCTCGGCATGTTGCCTCGCATACCCGATGATCGCCATGGTCGCCGGCACCCCGGCACGAGCTAGGCGCCGAGACCCCTAGCACGAGCGGCATGGCGCCGATGGCTGCCGTTTGCGCGATTTTGACCAATCGCGGCGATACTCGGCACCTCGAGCTAGTCGCTCGGCGGATTCACGTCGCTGGTCGTGACCCCGAAGGCCCTCAATAGGCCGAGCGGAGGCACGTTGCCGATCAAGACGAGCACGCTGTCGGCAGCCCAATCGAGCTCGCCGGAGGGCCCGCGCAGCCGCACGCGCCCAGGCTCGACGGCGCGAACGTCGGTCTGCCAGAGCATCTCGACGCGGCCACTTCGTGCGAGCCGGCGAAGCGCCTCGACGTTGCGCCGCTTGCCACGCTTGAAGTCGGACCCGCGATAGCTGATGGCGACCTTGGTGCCCGGCTGCTCGGCGAGCCCAATCGCGGCTTCCATCGCGACGTCGCCGAGCCCGACGACCAGCACGCGACGGCCGGCGAAGCTGCGCGCGTCGGCGAGCGAGTAGTGAACGTGGTCGAGCATCGCGTCGGGGATCGGCACGTCGAGCTTGCGGGGGGTCCCGCGTCGACCAAACGCCAACAGCACCCGCGCGGCGGTCAGCTCGAGTGGCTGCTCGCCCTGCTCTCCACGCACGCGCGCGTGCAGCTTGAAGGCTCGGCGCGTTCGACCCACTCGCTCGACCCCGACCACGCGCACACCCTCGCGGATCGCGAGCTCGTGGGTCCGGATGATCCGCAGCCACTTGCCGAGCAGCTCCTCCTTGGTCGACTCGCGCAGCCACAGCTCGCCGACCATCGGGACGCCGAGCGGCTGATCGAAGACCAGCTTGCCGCGCGGGAAGCTGCGGATGCTCTCGGCCGCGCTGGCCTGCTCGAGCACCAAGGTCCGCAGGCCGAGGCGCTTGGCCTCGAGCGCGGCGCTGATTCCAGCTGGGCCCGCGCCGACGATCACGAGCTGGTAGTCGGCCTCGACGGGGTGCGCCGCGAGTGCCTGAGCGATCGCCTGGACGGCGTGGGCTCCTTGATTGATCGCGTTGCGGATCAGCGGGAGCCCAGTGATGTCGCCCGCGAGGTAAATGCCCGGTGCGTCGCGGGCTTCGAGCGTGTCGGCGAGGCGCGGGAGGTCGGGCAGGCGCTCGCCCTCGTGGATCACCAGCGAGCCGTTGGGGCAGCGCTGCTCGCAGAGCGTCAAGCCGCAGCAGTCGTCGGGGCGCGCGACGATCGCGACATATGCACGCAGCTCGAGCACGTCGTAGGGGCAGGCGTCGACGCATGCGCTGCAGCCAATGCAGGTGGTCGCGTCGATCGTCGGCAGGCGTCGACGCTCGGCTGGCCGGAGCTCGGCCGCCAACGCTCGATTGTGGGATTGATCGTGCGCGTGGCCGCGTGCCCGAGGCTCGCCCGCTGGCGGCTCGCGGGCGTCGAGGCGAGCGAGCTCGCGGTGATCGCTGCGGCGTCGCCAGGCTCGCGTCCCAGCCCAGCCGAGACCCGCTCCGAGCCCGACGAGGCCGAGCGCGAGCGCGAAGCGGTGGCGGGTTGCCGAGCTCGGCGCGATCGTGGCGGGCAGCTCGGCGCCAGCGGCCTCGCGGGCGAGCTCCCACAGCGTCGCCCGCTCGCTCGCCGCGGCGTCGAGCAGGCTGGTGTGCTCGTCGAAGCAGACGATCGGTGTCGTGGGATCGCTGGACAGCCCGATCCGGCAGTGCGCCATTGGATCATCTGGACGGTCAATACGATGGCAGTTGCCACACGCGCTCGCCTCGACCAGCGCGACCGTGCGCCGCTGCGTGATCGCGGCCGCGGCCGTCGGCAGGGCGTCGAGCTCGAGCTCGCGATCGTCCCGCCAACGCAGCGGCGCTGCGCCGGGCTCGAACTCCACACCGGCCATCGCCGCGTGGATCGGATGGCAGGTGACGCAGCGCAGCTGGCCTTGCTCGAGCAGGCGCGCGTGCGGAGCTCGGACCGAGCGCTGGTCGGCGTGGCAGTCACGACAGGCGGTCGCGGGATCGATCCGCGGATCTGCGTGCCGGTCCTCGTGGCAGCTCGCGCAGGTCAGGCCCGCGCGAGCGTGGCCTCGGCCGAAGCTGCGGGTCGGTCCGAGCGGCTCGCCCGAGCGGAGCTCGAGCGCGAGCGCGACGAGCAGACCGAGCGCGCCCGTCAGGCTGCCGACCAACCACCCGCGCGGCCGCGTGACGTCGCTGGTGCGCTCGACGATCGGCGCGCTGCGGCGGCGAGCAGCCAAGGCTCGCTCGCGCAGCTCGAGCAGGGGGCGCTTGGCGGGCGGCTTGTCGGACGCGGTCATCGAGGAGTGAAGGAAGCGAAGCGGGTGGATCAGCGACCCGGGAACCAGGTCACGAGCAGCACGTGGGCGATCAGCCCGAGCAGCAGCGCTCCGGTCACGAGCACGTGGGGGACCAGCCAGCCACGCAAGAGCGCGGTCGCGAGCCGCCGCGCGGGTAGGGCTCGCAGCTCGACGCAGGTCCGGATCACCTCGTCGAGGCCCGCGAGCGTGGCGGCGCGGGCCTGCGGACGATCGTCGAGCTCACGAGGGAACAACGCCTCGGCGCGGGCACGGAGCCCTCGCTGGGCGGCGGCGAGATCGTGGCCGCTCGCCAGCGAGATCAGGCCGCCGAGCGGCTGCCGAGCCCAGGGCAGCAGCGTCGACGCGGTGACATGCTTGAGCCAAGTCGACTTGCCGGACAGATCTCGCTGTAGGCGATCGAGCAGGTGCTCGCGCTCGTCGAGCAGATCCTCCGGTAACGCGCCGCGACGCTCGAGCGCGGCCAACCGACGCGGCAGCACAGCGTAGGCCCCCGCGCCGAACAAGCCGAGCGCGACGACGATCCACGCGAGCACCTGGACTAGCCCGGCCGCGCTGCCGGGCACTCGTGTGCCGGCGTGGGCCAAGAGCAGGGCCGGCAGCCACAGGCCGATCGCGAGGTGAGCGAGATAGAAGGGCCGCACGCGTGAGCGCGGCAGCGGTCGCTCGGGCTCGCGCTCGTGCAGGCGAGCCCGGGCTGCGGCGGCCCGATCGCGACGGCGCATCCACAGCGACACCGCGCGCTTGGGTAGCGCGTGGCCGACGAGCACCAGCATCAGCGCGGCGGCGAGCCAGCCGCTGACGAAGCCGAGGCCCTCGCTCGGGCGCAGGACGCCGCGCGCGTGCAGGCCGGCTCCGGCGATCACCCCCGCGATCCCGAGCACGCCGGCGAGCGCCACCAGCGAAGGGCCAACCCACCGCCGCCAGCGAGCACGCAGCGGAGTCGGTTGGTTGTTCGCCGCCGAGACCCCGAGCAGCGCCGCGACCTCGGCAAAATCTCGCTGCGGCTCGAGCCGGATCAGCGACTCGGTCGGGCAGCTCTGCACGCACGCGGGCGCCTCGTACTCGCGGCAGAGGTCGCACTTGGTCGCGACCGCCGGGTACATCTGCTGGAGCGCAACTCCCTTGCGCTCGGCCGCCGCGACGAGGGCCGGGGCGAAGCGCTGGGCTTCGCCAGCCGGTCCGGGCCTGCGCGGGGCCATGCGGATGTTCTCCCACGGGCACGCCTTGGCACAGTTGCCGCAGCCGGTGCACAGCTCCTCGCGGATGAACACCTCGCCGCCGGCCTCGCGACCGATCGCCCCAGTCGGGCAGTCGAGCATGCAGACCGGGTTCTGGCAGTGCTGGCACGAGTTGGGCAGCAGGAGGTCGTGGCTGCGCCGATCGGACGAGTCGATCACGCGCAAGCGAGTGATCACCTTGTCGCCGCGCCGGACCAGCCGCGCGACGCCGTGGACCTGCTCGCAGCTCCACGCGCAGTGACCACAGCGGACGCAGGTGTCCTGATCGATCGTCAGCAGCGAGCGCGCCATCTGCATCCGATAGAGATCGGCGAACGCGTGGCGGGTCGCGTGCGGAGCCTGGCCGACGGCCTGCGCTTGCTGCTCGCGGCGCTCGTGCGTGACCCGGCGCAGGCGCGCGAGCAGGCCGGGGTTGCGATCGATCAGCGAGCGGACCCCGGCCGGGGCGACGCAGAGCAGGCGACACGCACCCATGGCCACGGCCGAGAGCTCGCGCGGGCGCAGGTCGAGCAGCTCGGCGTCGCCGAACACGTCGCCCTCGCGCAGGTAAGCGCTGACCTGCACGCGGCCCTCGTCGGTCTCGCGCTGCAGTTGGACCAGCCCGTCGACGATCAACCAGAGCCCGTCGGGCGCGTCACCGAGCGCGTAGATCCGCTCGCCGCGATCGAACGAGTGCTCGACGGCCGCGTCGAGCACGAGCTCGAAGTCCGCCTGCCCGAGCGCGCGGACCCAGTCGATCCCGCGCAGCCGATCGGCGGTGAAGCGGCGTCGCAAGAGCCGATGCTCGGGGGCGTCCCGCTCGTCGCGACCCGCCCGCCCGAGCGCGCGGCGAAACAGCGCAGCGGGGATCTCGGCCACCCGCGCGTCGCTGCGCGCTCGGGCCTCGTAGATGCGTCGCGCGTGGGGCAGGGTCGCCTCTTCGCCGAAGGTCTCTCCGGGGCGAGCGATCCGGATCAGCTCGAGGGTGTCGCTCGCGAGGCCCCGCCCGCGCGCGAGCAGCTCGACCTCGCCGCGCTCGACGACGAAGAAGCTGTCGGCCAGCTCGTCGGGCGCGTACACGCGTCGACCCGCAGCCAAGCTCCGCAGGCGGCCCGCGTCCTCGAGCGCCCGACGACCGGCGGCGTCGAGGCTGCGCAGCACCGGGGCGCTGGAGAACAGGCTGTCCGGCCACGGGCTGGCTCGCTCGGCGGCCGACGAGGCGCCGGGCGGCGGGCTTGATCGATCACTGGTCACGGCTTCGCTCCCGCCACCTCAGCGTCGTCCCTTCGACCCTGGCACGTCCAGCGATCGTTCGACCCGCGCGATCTCGACGACCTCGAGCTTGTCCAGCATGTCCGCGCTGACTAGCGCTCCGCTCGGTCGAAGGCCGCGGGCCGCCTGCAGCCGCTCGTACTCGGCGAACGCTCGGAGCAAGAAGGGCGGGAAGGCACGGAACAGCAGGCGCGCTTCGATCTTCAGAGGACCCTCGATCGTGCGCGGCAGCAAGAGCGCGAAGGTCCAGCGCAGCGGCACGCCTGGTGAGGCCGAGCGGCTGTCGATGATCGCGTCGGGGCCCTTGACGACCCCGCGGCTCGCGTCGAGGGACCCGACCGGGAAGTAGGTCTCGAACAGCGCCGCCTCACCGAGCAGGTTCGAGCGACACTCGCCGGTCTCGTCGTCGAGCTCGCCGTCGACGAAGCGAGCAGCTCGGTGGAGCGCTTGGCTGCGATCGGCCGGCTGGCACTCGCCGCGCTCGTCGATGAAGCCGATGCAGCGGACGCAGCGGAGGAACCCGTTTTGCAGGTTGATCAGCCCACGGCCACGAAAGCTCGTCGTGCCGTCGCTCGCTGGCTCGGGCGTCCACTCGGGATGATCGGGGCCGTCGACGATGTCGGCTCCGAACATCCCGAGCGGGCGACCCTGAGCGTCGCGCGAGCGATCGTCGACGTTGACGCGCGCGAAGATCTTGTCGCGCAGATCCTCGTCGTTGCGATCGACCCGACCGACCTCGTAGACGATCTGCCCGCGCGCGTCGGTGATCCGCAGGTGCACCCAAAACTCGCGCTCCTGCGAGAAGCCGGCCGGAACCTTGTGGCCTGCGCCGGTGTTCTCGAGCTCGATCGGAAGCTCGAGCTCGCGGCCGGTCACCCGCGCCTCGCCGAGCTCGAACCGAAAGCTGCGGCCGAGCAAGAGGTCGCGTCGCTGGTCGCCGCCGAGCGGGATCCCGGCGGCGTCGAGCGTGGGTTGATCGATGAAGCTGTCGTCGAACTCGGGGGTCAGCGGGATGTCGACGCCCGAAAAATAGTGGGTGGTGACCTCATGGACCTCGGGCGAGCCCGCGGCCACGCGCAGCTCCGGGCGCTCGCCGGGCGAGCGCGACTCGAAGCGGGTCCCGGGCGGGCAGCCACGCAGCAGCGCGCTGGGGATCGTCGATCCCGGCGCGACCGCGGTCGGCTCACCCGGAACGCACACGCCAGGGAAGCTGCTCATGTGGCAGTCCTGACAGTCGGCTGGCTCGCGCCCGGCGTTGCGCTCGAGCACGGTCCAGTCGAGCCACTCGCTGTAGGCGTTGCGCAGCCGTCGAAAGTGCTCGGCCTTGCTGGGGGTCGCGAGCGCGTCGCTGCCGAACAGGCGCACGTCGTGGCAGGCCCCGCAGAACTGGCTCGAGCTCAGGTACGCGCGCGCCTCGTCGCTCGGTCGTCGGTGCACGCCGCCAGGGACCAGCTCGTGGGTTCGGCCCGAGCGCTCGGGCGCAGTGGCTAGCAGCTCGCCGGGGTCGAGCTGGTAGCCGCTGTTGGAGATGCCTGGCACGCCGGCTCGATCCTCGGGGCGCATCGAGAACACGTTGCCGGTCAGCGACGAGAACCAGCTGGGGTTGCCCTCGTAGCCGCCGACACGCTCGGCGCCGATCTGCACGGGCCCATGGACCTGATGGCAAAAGCCGCAGTCGATTCCTTCCGTGGTGCTCTCGGGTTGGATGTCCCGCAAGGGCAGGCGAGTGCTCGACGCGAACGAGAGGCCGTCCCAAGCGGGCAGCACCTTGGCGAGGTTCTCCCGCGGCGTGTGACAGTTGACGCACCACAGCGCGCCGCCCGAGCCGGTGATCGGGATGTTGGTCTCGGGGTTGCGGCAGGCGGTCCGGGGATCGGCGTTGCGCAAGATCCCCGCGCCACCGGGGCACGCGTCGCTGCGACCGACCTGCTCTTCGATCAAGATCTCGAGCGCCTGAAAGAGCGGGCTCTTGGCGGAGTGGCCCATCACCGATCGCTTCCACTCGGCGGTCTGACGTGGGTGACAGCTCGCGCAGTCGTCGGGGCTGGTGTGAGCGAGATCGAGGGGCTCGCGGACGCCTACCTCTGGTGGGGGTTGTTTCGCGGGCTGGTTGGCGTCAGGCGGGCCGAGCTCGAGCAAGCCACGGCCGAGGCCGACGCCGGCAGCGACAATCGCTAGCAGCAGCACGATCGGCAGCGCTCGCATCGATCGGCGCGAGCGAACGACTGGTGGCTCGGGGCGCGGCGTGGCTTCGCGTGGCTCGTCGCGACCTTGGGCCACGCTCGCGCGACGATCGAGCAGCGCCGCGCGGGCGCTCGCGTGGGGATCCAACCCTGCGCCGGCTCGCGGGGCCGTCTGCGTGGGTCCCGTTGGAGCGGAGACAACGTCGCGATCGACGAAGCGAGCCAGCTCGTCGACCATCGCCGCGGCGCTGGTGGGACGCTGCGAGCGATCGGGGTCGAGCCAGCGCAGCAAGGTCGCGTGCAGGCCAGGTGGGAGCAGGCGCGCGATCGCGTCGGGCAGCGGTGGCACCCCGGCGCGCAGGCGATCGATCGCGCTGCGCAGCCCGAGCCCGGCGAAGGGGCCTTGTCCGGCGAGCGAGCGGTAGAGCAGCAGCGCGAGGCGATAGCGATTCGAGGCCGCGTCCTCGGCCAGGCCCTCGGCAGCCTCGGGCGTCAGCCACTCGCGCGAGAGCGGCTGTGATCCACCGGCGTGCACCAGCGGTGCTTCGACGCGCGCGTGAACCCAAGCCTGGGCGTCGAGCCAGGGCCGGTCGCCGTCGAGCCACACGGTCCGCGGTCCGATCAGGTCGGGCTCGATGCTCGCCGTTTCGGCGCTCGCGAGCGCGCGGGCGAGCGCGAGGATCAGCGCGAGGATCGGCCGGACCTGCTCGGGGTCTTCGATCGGCTTGGCATCACCACGCTCGATCGGGCTGTCCTTGCGAGGCGATCGCACGAGCCAGGGGCCACGATCGTCCTTGCCCCCAGACGCGAGCCCACCGATCCCCCGACGACCGAGCTCGAGCAACTCGAGGGCGATGGCCGCACCACGATCGTCCGCGGGCAGGCGCCACAGCTCGCGCCCATCGGGGAGCGCCGCCCGTTGGGCCAGGCCGATCGGCTCGATCGGAGAGGTCGACGCCGCGTCGACCGGCGGCCGCTCGGGGGGCAGGGTAGCGCTCGCCACCACGCCAGCTTGCCCGAGCGCGCCGGCTTGTCCGAGAGTAATAGGGGACCAGTGAGCGTCGGTCATCGGCGGCGCGCGAACGCGAGGTTCCTCGCCCAGCTTTCTGCCTCGTAAAGCTCTCGAGCAAGATCGGTGCAAGCCGATCGAGGGGACCGGTCGTTGGCTGGCCGCGATGGCTCCGCCCCCCTCTGCGCTGCCTCAGGACGCCCACCCAACCGACGCCGAGGACAGCGCAGACTCCGCGCGTGTGGTGTATGCTGACTTCTCGGCCGGCAGCACGGCCGCGAAGAGCATGTCGGATCCAGCCGAGAGCCCGCCGTCGACCGATGACCAGCCGCCCCGCGCTCGCACGCTCGGCTACGACGAGCGCGAAGCCAGTGAGGAGCAGCGGAAGATCGGCGACTTCCTGATCCGCCGGCTGATCGGCGAAGGCGGGATGGGCAAGGTCTACGAGGCCGAAGAGCGGCTGTCGAAGCGCCGCGTCGCGCTCAAGATCTTGCGCACCGAGCTCGCGCGCAGCGAGCAGGGCCGGCGCCAGTTCGTGACCGAGATGGGCATCTTGGCCCGGCTCGATGATCCACACGTGGTCCGCTGCCTGCACTGTACCGAGTTCGAGGGCCAGCTGGTGATGGCGCTCGAGTACCTCGAGGGTCAGACCCTGCGCGAGCAACTGAACCAGCACGGCGCGCTGGCGTGGGAGCAGGCCGTCGACATCGCCTGGCAGATCGCCTCCGCGCTGCGGGCCGCCCACGCGAGCGAGCCGGCGATCATCCACCGCGATCTCAAGCCCGAGAACGTGATGTTGCTGGCCGACGGCCGCGTGAAGGTGATGGACTTCGGCATCGCCAAGATCGTGCAGGCAGCTGGCGGCGCGACCACGCACAGCGTCGGCACGCTGCAGTACATGAGCCCCGAGCAGGTCGACGCGCAGCCGCTCGATCCCCGCTCGGATCTGTTCGCGCTCGGGCTCGTGCTGTGGGAGATGCTGGCTGGGCATCCGCCCTTCGAGGCCGAGTCGCCGCGGATCTTGCTCGATCGCCTGTGCACCGCGCCCACGCCCGAGCTGCCCGAGCACGCCCGTCGTGGGCTGCCGCGCGGGATCACGAGCCTGCTCGCGCGCCTGCTCGAGAAGCGGCCCGACGATCGTCCGGCCAGCGCGGACGAGGTTGTCGAGGTGCTCGAGCTGTTTCGGCCAGCCGAGCAGAGCCGCACACCAAGCAAGGGGCGGACCGAGTCGCTCGCCCGCGAGCGAGGGACCGAGCCCGGCACTCGCTCGACGGGGACGCCGACGCCGGTCGCCGAGCTCGACAGCTCGAGCGCGGCGTCGAGCTCGGGGGGCAAGGCGCGCGACACCGCGAGCGACGAGCCGATCCGCGCCGAGGCCCGCGAGCTGCGACCGCAGCCGCTCCCACGCGAGCGGCTCGACACCGTCGCGGTGGTCGCCAAGGCCCAAGCGCGCGAGATCCCGACTGGTCGCGCGGTGATGATCATCTTCGCTCTGTCGCTGCTCGCCGGCCTCGCAACTTGGATCGTTCGCTGGCTCGCCGGCTGATCTGACGAGCTCCTTACCCCGCTCTTGGGCCCTTCCACGTATCGAGGATCGCATGCGCATCACCACCCTCGGAGTCCTTGCCGCCTTCGCCATGACCTTGACCAGCGCGACCGTCTGGTCGCTGACCGGTCCCGCCGAGGCCGCTCCGAACCCGAACCAGGTCGGCAGCCTGCTGGGTAACGACGCGCCGAAGCCCGACGACACGCCCACGCCCGAGACGCCCCCGCCGGTCGATCGCTCGGTGTTCGTGTCCGGCAAGCAGCTGATGCTCGAGGGCCGGCTCGGCCACGCCAAGCTGCTCGCCGATCAGCCGGGTCAGACCTTCTTGCTGGCCGAGGTCCGCAGCGAGCTCGATCCCAGCGATCCCTTCACCAACGCGGCCGCGCCGATCAACCTCGCGATCGTCATCGACCACTCGGGCTCGATGGCTGGCCAGCGCGAGCGCAACGCGTTCGACGCGGCCGAAGGAATGATCCGGCGGCTACGCGAGGGTGACACGGTCAGCGTGGTCGCCTACGCCGACGAGGCGCGGCTGATCGTGCCGGTCACCACGATCGACAGCCAGAGCCGCGAGCGGGTGATCGCCGACATGCGCCTCGGCACCGCCGAGAGCCCCAAGGGCCACACCTGCGTGTCGTGTGGCATCGACCTCGGCAGGCGCACGCTCGAGCGTCGCCGGCCGGGTATCGCTCGCATGCTGCTGTTGTCCGACGGCGAGGCCAACCGAGGTGTCCGTGACGAAGAGGGCATCCGCGTGCTCGCTCGCCAGGCTCGCAACGAGGGCGTGACGATCTCCTCGATCGGCGTCGACGTCGACTACAACGAGCGACTGATGTCGGCGATCGCCCGCGAGAGCAACGGCCACCACTACTTCTCCGAGACCGGCAGCAACCTGAGCGAGATCTTCGATCAGGAGTTCCAGTCGCTGGTCCACACGGTCGCGACCGAGGGCAAGCTGGTCGTCGAGCTCGCGCCGGGCGTGCGTGTGGCTCAGGTGTTCGATCGCAGCTACCAGCAGGTCGATCGGCGGGTGATCGTGCCGATGGGCAGCTTCGCGGCTGGCGAGGCCAAGACCCTGCTCTTGCGCCTCGAGGTACCCGAGAGCCCGATCGGTGAGCGACCGATCGCCAGTCTCTCGCTGACCTACACGACTCCAGGAGCTGTTGGGGCGGCGCAGGTCGGCGAGCCCGGCGAGTGCTTCGGCGAGCTCGCGGCTCAGATGACGAGCGCCGCGGCCGAGGTCAGCCCGCTCGACGCGATCGTGCTCGCCCGTCTGACTCGGTCCGAGACCTCGCTGACGCTGCAGGAGGCGAACCTGCTGATCGCGCAGGGCCGGGTCAGCGAGGCGCAGGCGGTCGTCGACAAGCAGCTGCAGACGATCGCCACGAACAAGCAGACGGTCGGTCGGTCCCGCGGGGGTGGTGGCTTGATCGACGCGTTCGGCCGCGATCTCGACGGGGACTTTGCCAGCCAGGCCGAGGCGCTCGACGACGCCAACGCGGGGATCGCAGAGGCTGCGGCCGAGCCGACGGGCGCCCCCGCGGCCGCGCGCCCGGCCAAGGTCCAAATTCGCGAGAACGCAGCCAAGGCCGACGCCTTCTCACTGTGAGGGATACGGCCCGCTTCGCGGGCTTCCCGGTGGCCTCAATTGCTCGGCATGCGTGCAATGCCCGAGAAGCTCGTGCCTCCGACCAGGCACCATTCGGTACACTCGCGGCCATGGTCTCTCGCGTTCGCGCTCTCGCGCTCGGCCCCACCCTCGCTCTCGGTCTACCGGTCGTCCTCGCTAGCTCGCTGATCCCCGCCCTCGCTCACGCCGAGGGCCCGGAGGAGCAGGACGAGTTCACACCGATCTACGAGGTCCAGCTGCTCGGCATCGACGACTTCGCGCTCGACACCGGCTGGATCCCCGGGGGCTCGCCCGTGCAGATGCGCTTCTATGCCAGCGCGAGCAACAGCGTGAAGGCAGTCCTGCCCGGCGACGCGGTCTATGACTGGCGGACCGAGGAGCTGCGCTTCGTCGGCGATCCGATGGCTGGCTTCTTCGAGTACGACGTCGGCGTCGAGCTCTACGCTGGGGTCAAGGTCGACGTCGACGTGGTCCAGTGGGAGTCCGACTTGCTCGGCCCCTACGACTACACGATCGACGAGATCGCCTGGTTCACGCCCTACTTGCTCGAGGGCAACCCCGATCGTCCGGCGATGATCTCCGAGAAGAGCGAGGGGTTCACGCTGGCCTCGATCCCGATCCTTCCAGACATCGTGATTATCGCGGGTAATCTCGACATCGATCTCGCGGTCGACGTCGAGGCGCACCTCCAGTGCAATCGGATCGAGGTCAGCGGACCGGAGAGCGAGCCCTTGGTGTTCACGCAAGAGGGCGAGCAGCTGTGGATGGATCCCGGCGAGGGGCCGGGCGAGCTCGAGGCCAGCGCCCAGCTCTTTTGTCAGCTGGTTACGCAGCCGACCCTGATCGTCCGGCCGCACCTGGTCATGGAGGTGTTGTTCGACGAGTACGACATCGCTGGCATCGACATCCCGATCGATCTGCCGGTCGTCGACGAGGAGGTCGCGTTCGATCCGATCCCGCTGAGCTTCCCGCGTTGGGACGAGCCGACCGACGAGAGCGGCGGAGAGGAAGAGAGCGACGGCGGCGGCGAGAGCGGGACCGATGGGTTCGCCGACGAGGTCGGGGACGAGAGCGGGACCGACGATGGGCTCGGCGGCGTCGATGAGGACGACGGCTGCAACTGCTCGAGCGAGGGCACGGGCGGCGGCGGGTGGTTGAGCCTCGGCCTGCTGGCGCTCGCCGTGGGTGTGCGGCGACGACCCTCGCGTCGCTGAGGACCCGGCTTGGCCGGCTCGGGCCTTCCCCGCGACGGCTCTCCGAGGCTGGTGCTCGATCGCTGGACCCACCTCAATCGGGAAAGGCCGCGGAGCGGCCGAGGAATCAGTCAGGCGTGAGGGTAGGGGACCCGCGACGGCTTAGCCGGCGCGGGGGAGCCCCCTTCGGTAGGGTAAAGGACGGCGACGTCCCTCCATAAAAGCCAGTGATAGCGGGCGTCAGGTGGGCTGCGCCCACCTGACCTCCGCTATCAGGGCGTGCCGATCGTCAGATCGTCGATGTAGACCGAGTCCTCGCCACTGTCGACCGATCCGTCCTTGGAGTACGTCCAGCGGAAGGTCCGCTGACCGGCCGTGACGGCGTAGGTGGCCTGGGCCCACGCGTTTTGGCCCGACCACTGACCCTGCTGGACGTTGTCGATATAGAAGCGCAAGTAGTCGAACGAGCCCTCGGAGCTCTCGCGGTGCCAGAAGCTGATCTGCCCATCGTTCGGGATCATCAGCGTGACCTCCAGCGAGGACTGTTGCGAGGCGCCGATGTCGCCGTTGACTGCCACGTACATGCCGCCGTGCGGCGAGATGTTGGTGGTCAACCATGCCGGCGCCTGGGTCAGCCAGGGGAGCGTCATCAAGCCGTTGGACTCGAAGTCGTCGCCGAACCCGTTGGCGATGCAGGCGTTCTGGCAGAAGTCGTCGTCGACGTCGTTGGCGTCGTCGCACTCCTCGACGCCGCTCAGCACGAAGCCGTCACCGCAGAAGGCCGGGGCGCAGCTCGGGCACTCGTCGTTGTCGCTCGTGTTGCCGTCGTCGCACTCCTCCATGCCCGCCCAGATCAGGCCGTCGCCGCAGACCGCCGGGGTGCAGAAGGGCGAGACGCAGGCGTCGTCGCTGTTCTGATTGCCGTCGTCGCACTCCTCGACGTCGGCTTGGACGAAGCCGTCACCGCAGAACGCCAGCTGGCAGCTGGTCGGGCAGCCATCGCTGTCGTCGGTGTTGCCGTCGTCGCACTGCTCGCCGGCTTGGATGATCCCGTCGCCGCAG
>CBFGLP010000514.1:0-4970 GCA_965649595.1 uncultured Myxococcales bacterium
CTACATGGCGCCCGAGCAGGCCGCGGGCGCGCCGGCCAACGTCAAGTCGGACATCTACGCGCTCGGCACGATCTTGTTCGAGATGCTGACCGGTCGCTTGCCCTTCACCGGGCGCAACGCGATCGACGTGCTCATGAAGAAGGGCGGCGGGCCGGCGCCAGACGTTCGCGAGCTGCGGCCCGATGTCCCACCGCCGCTGGCCGACGTCGTCGCTCGCGCGCTCTCGCGTGATCTCGACCAGCGCCCCGCGACCATGAAGGGGCTCGAGTACGAGCTGACCCGCGCGATCGAAGGCCGAGCCTCGGCCGTCGCGGCGGTGATGGGCCTGCAGCTCGGCCCCGATGATCGCCCGCTCGACGAGCAGGCCGCGAGCACCAGCAGCGGGTCGGCCCTGGGCGGCAGCGGCTCGAGCGTCAGCGGCTTGGCGGCCTCGTTTGGGGGGTCTGCGCTGTCGACCAGCAGCGAGCCGATGCCGGTCCAGCCGCGGATCGTCACCGTGCATGATCAGGCGGCCGCGCGCGAGGTCGCGGCCAAGCCGAGCGGGCAACCGCGTCGCGCTCGTGCTTGGATGTTCTTGGCCCTCGGGGCGATCGTGGTGCTCGGTGTCGTAGCGATCGCCAAGCCGGAGTGGGTCGGCCTCGGCGGAGACGACGAAGCCGAGGCGCCAGCCGAGCGGAGCGAGGCCGAGCCCAAGCCGGAGGCCGACGAGCAAAAGCCGCTCGTCGAGCCGCCGCGCGAGCCCGATCTTCCGCGCGGCGACGAGACCGGCGGAGGCGGAACCGAGACCGGCGAGGCGCCAGCGCTCAGCAACGATCCCGTCGACATCGTCGCGCGGGCCGAAAAAGCGCTCGAAGAGCAGCACTGGCGCGAGCCCGCGGCCGAGAGCCTCGCGCTCGAGCTGACCAACCTCGCGCTGGTCGACCCCGGCAACGAGGCCGTCGGCCGGCTCCGGCGCGAGGCCGCCAAGGTGCTCGAGCCGCTCGGTCGCAAGGCGAGCAAGAACAAGGACTGGGCGACCGCGGTCGCGGCTTGGCGCGACCTCATGGCGGTCTGGCCCGATCACGAGGAGGCCCGCCACGAGCTGGTCGACGCGCTGCGCTGGCACGCGCGCGGCCAGCAGCTCCGGGGCGACTACGAGGGCCTGCTCGCGAGCGCCGACGAGCTGCTCAACCTCTCGCCCGAGCTCTTCGTCGCGCTCAAGTATCGAGCCGACGCGCTCGCTGGGCTCGGCCGCTGGGAGGAGGCGGCCCCGGCCTATCGCGCGGCGATGCGGGTCAAGCCGTCCAACAAGGACGTCAAGAAGGGCTACTGGCAGGCCCGGCAGAAGCTCAAAGAGCAGGGCGGCGAATAGAAGGCTGGTTTAGCCCCCCGCAGGCGCCGTGCACTCAGCCACGCACGGCCGCTGCGCGGCCGCGAGGTCGCTTAGCGACCTCGGTGGGCTGGTTCGGGGTTCGCATGCGCTTGCTGGGCCCCCCAAGGGGGGCCTTTTCCACCGCGCACGCATGGTCGCTGCGCGGCCGCCAGGGCCTTTTCCACCGCGCACGCAATTCCACCGCGCGCGTACGGTTGCTGCGTAGTTTCGGGACGGATCTTGGGTTTGATTTGACTTGGCGCTTGCGAGACAACGGGGGCGGGTGCCCATCCTCGATCCCCGGCATCGCCCGATTACCGCGCGCTTGATCAGCGAGACGGTCGCAGTGTTCGCGACGCTCGCGGCCACGACCGCGAGCGTCGACGCGAGCGCGATGCGGTCATGGGTCTGGCTGCCGATCGTGCTGCAAGGCCTGTGGCTGCACCGAATCTACGTGGTCGCCCACGAGGCCTCGCACGGCAAGCTCTGGCCCGAGGACCGCCGCGTCAACGATCTGGTCGGTCAGCTCCTGCTGCTTCCGCTGCTCTTGCCCGTGCGGATCCATCGCAAGATCCACGCCTTCCACCACGGCCACAACCGCCGCGACATCCACACCTCCGCGCTCGACACCTTCGTGGTCCGCGGCCGCTGCGGTCCGCTGCGCCGGGCCTGGTACTTCATGCTCTGGTACGTGGCCGTGTTCGCCGGCGGATGGTTCGTGCACTCGCTGGTCTCGGTCGTGCTGTTCCTGGCGATGCCCTTGCAGCTCGCCCGCCGAATCTCGCCCGCGTTCCACGGCTGGAAGCGCAAGGATCAGCTGATCTCGCTCGCGGTGTTCGGCCTCGCGCTGGGCATCCACGTCGGGGTCGGCCTGGTGTTCGGCGCTCGAACCTGGGCGCTGCTGCTCGGCTGGCCAATCGTCGCGTTCGCCTGGTGTTACTCGCTGCTCGTGTACATCTATCACTACGACACCGACTACGGCCCCGCCGTGCGTCATCACGTCCGCAGCCTGCGGCCCCACCCGATCGCGGCTTGGTGGCTGCTCGGCTTCTCCGACCACGCGACCCACCACCGCGACCCCAAGCTGCCCTGGTACCAGCTCGCCGAGCATCGCCAGCCGCTCTTGGCCGAGCACGCGGACAATCAAAAGGTCGAGACGATCGCCGCCGCGATCCTCCGCCAGCTCCGGGGTCCGCGGATCATCGAGCTGCCCGCCGACTCGGCGACGAGCACCGAGGCGAGCGCGTGATTCGCTTCGACGAACGCACGCTCGTTCGCCGCGGCGAGCCCGAAGATCTCGGGGCCCTGCTGGCGATCAAGGGTGCGCTACCGATGCCCCGTGACCCCGGCACCACCCGCCGCGGTGGGTTCTTGCTCGGCAACGATCCCGGCTACTACGCCGACATGCTCGCGCTCGGTCAGGTATGGGTGCTCGAGCACGACGAGCCAGTCGGCTTCGCGCTGGTGCTCGCCGACCCGCTCTTGCGAGCCTCGCCGCTGTGGGAGCGGCGATCGACGATCGAGTGGACCGAAGACTTCGATCCCGAGCCCTGGTTCGCGCACCCGATCGCTTACTTCGATCAGCTCGCGGTGCTCTCGCGCGTGCAGCTGCGCTACTGGGGCGCGGCGCTGGCCTTGCGCGCGTTGGCCGAGCTGCTGCTCGTACAGCGCCACGCGTTGGTGCTAACGACGACCGTGATCGAGCCGATCGTCAACGCGGCCGCCCTGCCCTACCTGTCCCGAGTTGGTGGCCGACGAGTCGGTCGATTGGCCGAGCGCTACCCCGGCGCGGGTGAGATTGTCTCGGCCGTGCACGTGATCGAGGCGCAGCGCTGCCGGGCAGAGCTCGACCGGCTCGCGCGTGTCGGAGGCCCAGCGTTGCGTCGGGTGCTCGAGGCGTTCAGCCATGGCTGAGCCGCCCTCACTCGCGCTCGTGCCGATCGGCTACGTGCACACGCCCTGGCCGGAGAAGTTCGGGGTCCCGCGCCAGAGCGGTATGGCCGACAACGTCGTGGCGCAGGTCCAGCTCGATCCGGACCGAATCCCCCGCGAGGCGCTGCGTGGGCTCGAGCAGGTCAGTCACCTGTGGTTGGTGACGTGGATGCACGGGACCTCGGACGAAGGCTGGCGCCCAACCGTCCGACCGCCGCGGCTGGGCGGAGCCCAGCGGCTCGGGGTGCTTGCGACCCGATCGCCGCACCGGCCCAACCCGATCGGCCTCTCGGTCGTGCGGCTGCTCGGGGTCGGTGATCGCGTGCTCGAGGTCAGCGGGGTCGACCTGCTCGACGGGACGCCGGTGCTCGACATCAAGCCCTACCTTCCCTGGGCAGATCTCGTGCCGCAGGCGAGGTGCGCGTGGGCGGAGCAAGGGCCCCCCTCGCTCGAGGTCCGGGTCGGAGCGGAGGCGGAGGCACAGATGTCCGCGCACCCGCAGGCAGAATTGCTGCGGCGGGTGATTGTCGAGACGCTGTGTTGGGATCCGAGGCCCGCCCACCAACGCGGGGAGGTCGGGCGAGTGTACGCAGTGCGGGTGCTGGACGTAGACGTGCGGTTCCGGGTGGATGTGGGCGGCGTCGACGTATTGGCAGTAGAGCTGGTCTGACGTCCGAGACTACCCTCGCGGCATGACGGTCATCGTATCCGACACACAGCTACCCTTCGATCCCGACACCCTGGACTTCATTCGCGATCCTCACTCGAGCTTTCGCCGCCTGCGTGAAGCAGCGCCCGTGTTCGACTGGAGCGCCCGCCAGGCGCTGCTCTTCACGCGTCACGATCACGTCCGGGCGCTGCTCGCCGAGCCGCGCCTGACCACGCATCCGATCGCGTGGGAGCACTTCCAGCCGCAGGCGTTCGCGGACGAGCGCTTCGCGGCGATGCGGCGGATCCTGGCCGGCACATTGACCTTGCTGCCAGACGTCGATCATGCGCGCGTCCGCAGGCTTGCCGGCGTCGCGTTCACGCCCCGCGCGGTCGAGCGGCAGCGCGAGGCGATCCGGCGGATGACCGAGGAGCTGCTCGATGGCGTGGTCGCGACCAGCGAAGCTGGCCAGATAAACGTGCGGGCGTTCGCCGAGGGGCTGCCAGTCGCGGTGATCGGCGAGCTCGTCGGCGTCTCAACCGAGCTGCGGCCACGCTTTCGTCGATTTGCCTCGGCGGTGATCCGCGCGGTCCAGCCCTACCTCCCGCCCGAGCAGCTGCTCGAGATCGCCGACGAGATGACCTCCGGCGAGCAGCTGATCAGGGAGGTGATCGCCGAGCATCGCGAGCATCCGGGCGACGACCTGCTCGGTGACCTCCTGCGTGCCCGTGACGGAGAGCAGCGCTTGAGCGAGGACGAGCTGGTCACGCTGCTCGCCAGCTTGCTGGTCGCCGGTTCGGACACGACCGTGCACGGGCTGTGCTTCGCAATCTGGAACCTGCTGCGTCACCCCGAGGCGCTCGCAGAGATCCAGGCCGATCGCAGCTTGCTGCGCAACGCCGTCGACGAGACGCTGCGCTACAACCCCTTCGGCAAGCTCGGGACCTTCCGCTACGGCAGCCCCGTCGTCAATTTCACGGCGAACAACCGCCTGCGCCACGGCGCGGCGAGCGTCGGCTTCGACGACGAGGGCGTCGA
>CBFGLP010000515.1:0-10389 GCA_965649595.1 uncultured Myxococcales bacterium
GGCTGGTCGCGCAGTTGCGGGGCGCCTATGCCCGAACCTTACATGCCCAGGAGCGCGAGCGGGTGTGCGAGCAGTGGCACGTGTACCTGTCCGAGTCGGTCGAGGTGACACGTGCTCGGGTCGAAGGCGGCGAGGATTCGCGCTTGGACGTGCTGCGCGTCGAGCAAGAGCTCGAGCGCGCCGCGACCGAGCTCTTGTTGATCCACGACGAGCGGCTCGCGGGTTGGACCGAGCTGCGCTCGCTGGCGCTCGACGAGCAGCTGCCGATCGAGCCAAGCGAGCTGGAAGGTCCGCTCGCGCCCGAGGCGAGCGAGCCTGGCGAGCTGGATGCTCCCGAGCTGCGTGCGCTCGAGCTCGAGGCCGCGGCCGCCGAGCGGGAGCTCGAGGCCGCCCGGCGGTTGTGGGTGCCCGGGTTGTTCCTCGGGCTCGGCTACAAGGGGGTGGAGGCGATCCCTCGCCGCTTGGACGGGTTCGTCGCCAGCGTGGGGATCACGCTCCCTGTGTTCGACTTTGGCCGCGCTGATCGTCGACGCGCCGAAGCGGCGCTGGCCCGCAACCGAGCCGATCTCGCGTGGACGCGACAGCGCCTCGAGGTCGCGCGCGAGGGCCTCGCCCTCCGCCTCGACGCGCTCGCGCCGAAAGCCGACGATGCCGACGAGCTGGTCGAGCTCGCCCGCACGGCGTACGTGGCCGGCGAGATCGATACGATCGAGCTGCTCGACACCTATGAGGCGTGGATGGAGGGCGAGCTGGCCGAGCTCGATCAGGCGCTCGCGGCTCGCTTGGCACGGATCGATTTGGACCGTCTGGAGGGGCGGATCGAGCCATGAGTCGAGCATGGATGCTCGTCGTGGTGCTGCTCATGGTGATGTCCGTCGGATGTCACACCCACGAGCACGACCACGACGCCAGCGAGCACGATGATGGAGACCACGGCCACGAGCATGGCGGCGGTATCGTGGTCACGACCTTCACGGACACGACCGAGCTCTTCGTCGAGTTCGCGCCGCTGGTCGTCGGCCAGGAATCGGCCTTCGCGGCCCACTTGACTCGGCTCGACGACTTTCGGCCGGTGGCCGAGGGCACGGTGACCGTCGTGCTGAGCGGCGGTGGGCCGGACGAGCGATTCTCCGCGGAGGTCGGCGACACGCCCGGCATCTTTCGGCCGGTCGCCGTTCCGGCTCGGGCGGGCGCTCGAGCGCTGCGGCTGGAGCTCGAGATTGCGGGCCGCCGCGACGTCCACGAGCTGGGCTCGGTCACGGTCTACGCTGATCCCTCCGCAGTGCCCGAGACCGCTGAGGCCGAGGACGAGGGGATTCCCTTCCTCAAGGAGCAGCAGTGGAAGATGGACTTCGCGACCGCGGTCGTCGAGGTTCGTCCCTTGCGGCCGACCCTGCCGGTGTTTGCCAACGTGCGGGCGCGACCCGACGCGCAGGCCTTGGTGACCGCGCCCGCGAGCGGTCGCCTGCTCGCGGACGCCGACCTGCCGATCGTCGGTAGCGAGGTCGAAGCCGGGCAGCTGCTGTTGGTCCTGGCTCCCGCGCTGGGGCCCGAGACAGACCTGGCGTCGCTCGATCTCGCGGTCGAGCTCGCGCGGGTCGGGCTCGACCACGCCGAACGAGAGCTGGTCCGCGTGCAGGAGCTGCGGGATCGTGGCGCGACCTCGGATAGCCGCGTGGCCGAGGCGACCCTCGATCGCGACCAGGCGGCGGCCCAGCTCGCGGCGGCCAAGCGTCGCGTTCGCCAGTTTCGCCGCTTACAGAAGCCGGGCGGCGCGGCGTTCCGCGGGACCGTCGAGGTCCCCGCTCCGATCTCTGGCACGATCCTCGAGGTCGGCGCGGTCGCGGGTGCCTTCGTCGAGGCGGGCGACGAGCTGTTTCGCGTCGTCGATCCGACCCGCACGTGGATCGAGGCGCGGGTCCCCGAGGCGGACCTCGACGCGCTCGCGGACGTCTCGGGTGCCTGGGTCTGGCTCGATGAGGGGGAACCGACCCTGCTGGATACGAGCGCGATCGTCAGCAAGGCCGGTCCAGTCGATCCTCGTACGCGAGCCGTCACGGTGTTTCTGCGGCCGCTCGAGGACGCCGAGCTCCGCATCGGTGCTCCGATCGACGTCGAGCTGACGCTCGGGGAGCCGCGCTCCGTGACCGCGATCCCACGCTCTGCGATTGTCTGGGAGAGCGGTCTGCCCTACGCGTTCATCGAGCTGGGCGGCGAGTCGTTCGAGCGACGGCAGCTCGAGCTCGGCGTCCACGAGGGCAGCTTCGTCGAGGTCGTCAGCGGCCTCTCACCCGGCGAGCGCGTCGTGACGATCGGCGCCGACGTGGTCGCGCTGGCAGCCGCAGCTCCGGCGAGCGCCGGTCATGGGCATCCGCACTGAGGCACCGTGATCGACGGCATCCTGCAATTCTCGCTGCGCAACCGCCTGCTGGTGCTGGCGGTCGCGCTGATCGTGTTCGTGCTGGGCGTCCGCGGGGCCGTGAGCGCGCCCGTCGACGTGTTCCCCGACCTGACCGCGCCGACCGTGACGGTGGTGGCCGACGCCCACGGCATGGCGCCGGAGGAGGTCGAGCGCCTCGTGACCTTCCCGATCGAGACCGCCCTCAATGGCGCGACGGGGGTCCGACGGATCCGCTCCTCGACGGCCTTGGGTATCGCGGTGGTCTGGATCGAGTTCGACTGGGACACCGAGATTCCTCGGGCGCGCCAGGTCGTGAGCGAGAAGCTCCAGCTCGTCGCCCCCCAGTTGCCGGCGACGGCCGTGATGGCGCCGGTCAGCTCGGTGATGGGCGAGATCATGTTCCTCGCCCTCACCTCCGACACGCTCGATCCTCGCGAGCTGCGGACGGTGGTCGACTGGCAGATCCGTCCGCGCCTCTTGTCGGTCGCCGGGGTTGCTCAGGTCGTTCCGATCGGCGGTGAGCGGCGGCAGCTCGAGCTCGTGCTCGAGCCGAGTCGGATCGACGCCTATGGTGTCTCGATCGACGCGGTGATCGACGCGGCGGCGGGCAGCAACGAGAACGCCGCGGGCGGCGTGGTCGTCGAGAACCAGCGCGAGTGGATCGTCCGGGGCATCGGTCGGATCCACGCTCCCGACGACCTCGCGCAGACCGTGATCGAGCGCCGCGGCGAGCTGCCCGTGCTGCTCGGGGACCTCGGCGAGGCGCGGGTCGGCGACGCATTCAAGCGCGGCGAGGCGTCGTTCGGGGCCGCACCCGCGATCGTCATCGGCATCCAGAAGCAGCCCGACGCCAACACGCTCGCGCTGACCCGCCAGATCGACGCGGCGCTCGACGAGCTCGAGCCGAGCTTGCCCGCGGGTGTGGTCCTGCATCGCCACGTGCTGCGCCAGTCGGACTTCATCGAGCGGGCGATCGACAACGTGATCGAGGCGCTGCGCGACGGCGCGTTCTTGGTCGTGTTGGTCGTGCTGCCCTTCCTGGTCAGCCTCCGAGCGACGCTGATCACCGCCCTGGCGATCCCGCTCTCGTTGGTGGTGACCGTACTGGCGCTCGGGGCGATCGGTGGTGGCCTCGACACGATGACGCTCGGCGGCATGGCGATCGCGGTCGGGGCGGTGGTCGACGATGCGATCATCGACGTCGAGAACGTGGTCCGTCGCTTGCGCGAGAACCATCGCAGGCCGGTCGAGCGGCGCCTGCCCGCGCTGAGCGTCGTGCTCGAGGCGAGCCGCGAGGTCCGAGCCTCGATCGTGTTCGCGACCGTGGTCATCGCCCTCGTGTTCGTGCCGCTGTTCTTCTTGTCGGGCGTCGAGGGCCGGCTCTTGCAGCCGCTCGGCTTCGCCTACGTGGTCGCGCTCTCGGCCTCGCTGCTGGTCGCTCTGACCGTGACCCCGGTGGTGTGTTTCTACCTGTTACCGAACAGCGCGGTGGTGCGAGACGATCGCGAAAGTTGGCTCAGCCGCACGCTCCAGCGCGTCTACGCTCCGCTGCTGCGCTGGGCGCTCGGTCACTGGCGAACGCTCGCGTTCGTCTCGATTGTGCTGATCGCGGGTGCCGGGGTCGGGCTGGGCCTCGCCGGCCGCAGCTTCTTGCCGACCTTCAACGAGGGCGCGCTGACGGTCAGCGTGGTTGCACCACCCGGCGTGTCGTTGGCGCGCTCGGACGAGCTCGGCCGCATGGTCGAGCGGGAGCTGCTCGGGCACGATGCGGTCGCGGCGACGGCCCGCCGCACTGGTCGTGCCGACCTCGACGAGCACGCGCAGGGAGTCAACGCGTCGGAGATCGATGTCCGCCTGTACGAGGACGTCGACCGCGACACGGTGCTCGCCGACTTGCGCCAGGCAGTCGCCAACGTGCCGGGCGTGGTCGTGGTGATCGGCCAGCCGATCTCGCATCGTATCGATCACATGATGTCGGGTACGCGGGCGAGCATCGCGGTCAAGCTGTTCGGCGATGATCTGCACTCGCTGCGCGAGGCTGCCGAGGCCACGCGTGCGGCGATGGCCGGGGTCGAGGGGATCGTCGATCTCGCTGTCGAGCAACAAGCCGACGTTCCGCAGATCCACGTCCGATTCAATCGCCAGGCGCTGGCTCGCCACGGCATGACCATCCGCGACGCCAGCCACGTGCTCGAGACCGCGACGCTGGGCACCGCGGTCTCACGGGTGGTCGAAGGCGCCGCGGTCTACGACGTCGTCGTGCGCTACGCACCCGAGGTGGCGCGGGATCTCGACACCATTCGTCGCTTGCCCGTCGCCACGCCCGGCGGCGCGGTCGTGCCACTCCACGCGCTCGCCAGCATCGAGCGCAGCTCGGGGCCCAGCTCGATCGCGCGGGAGAACGTCCAGCGCAAGATCGTGGTGATGGCCAATGTAGCGGACCGCGACCTAGCGAGCGTGGTCGCGGATGTCCGCCAGGCGATTGACGAGCAGGTTGAGCTGCCTGCCGGCATCCGCATCGAATATGGCGGTCAGTTCGAGAGCGCGCTGGAGGCCGCGCGGACGATCGGCATCCTGAGCATCGTCGTGTTGGTTGCTGTGTTCGTGCTGCTCGCGACCTCGTTCGGCTCGGGGCGTGACGCGTTGCTGGTCCTGCTCAACCTGCCGCTCGCGCTCGTCGGTGGCGTCGTCGGTGTCTGGCTGACCGGAGGGGTGATCAGCGTGGCCTCGCTGGTCGGGTTCATCGGTCTATTCGGCATCGCGACCCGCAATGGGATCATGCTGGTGTCGCACGTCCATCAGCTCGTCCAGGTCGAAGGCGAGCGAGATGCCCTGCGTGCCGTCGAGCGGGCGGCTCGCGAGCGACTCGTGCCGATCCTGATGACCGCGCTGGCAACCGGTCTCGGCTTGGCTCCGCTCGCCGTGGCGATCGGGGAGCCGGGCAGCGAGATTCAGGCGCCGATGGCCATCGTGATTCTGTGTGGGCTGGCCGGCTCGACGCTGCTCAACATGATCGTGATCCCGACCGTCTATCTGCGATTCGGCGCTGTGTTCCACAGGTCGATCGAGCAGAAACACCACCCAGCGAGCTCGCGCTGATCTTCGTCACTCCCAGCCCATCAGCTCGGGCAGCCGATGGACCGGCGGGGCTCCGTGGCTGAGCGCCTCGCGGTGAAACGCGAGCAGGTCGAAGGGCTGACCCGCCGCGGCTGCCCGGGCCTCGGCCTGCGTCCGCAGCCGGAACCATGCCTGCGCCCCGACGAAGTAGGTCGAGAGCTGCGTCGAGCTCAGCTGCGCGCGGGTCCACTTGGCCTCGGCCTCGCCGCGCTCTTGGAACGACTGCTCGACCATCAACGCGATCGCTTGCTCGCGGGTCATCGTGCCGGCGTGGATCTCGTGATCGAGGATCGCGTTGGTCACCGTGCGCAGGTAGAACTTGAGGCCGTGCAGGGCGATCGCCTTGGCCCGCAGCTCATCGCTGGTCTGCACGGTCCACAGCGCCTTCGAGACCTGCTTGGGGCGCTTGGAGTCCGGCCCGGGACCGGCGCCCGCGTAGCCGGCGTCGACCATCAGCTTCTCGGTGTAGACCGCCCAGCCCTCGACGAAGGGGCCATTGGTGAACACCTTGCGGATCTTCGAGGGCTCGCGCTTGCCCCAATAGAGCTGCACGAAGTGGCCCGGGATCGCCTCGTGGATCGAGAGGATCTCGAGCATGAAGGTGTTGTACTCGCGCAAGAACGACTCGCGCAGCTCGGGTGACCACGCGTCGGGCAACGGCTGGACCAAGTAGAAGCTCGGCAGGCCTGGCGTCTGGGCGTCGAGTGGGGCAGGAGCAGCGAGCCCGGCGATCGCTACGCCGCGCTGGGCAGGCGGCGTCCAGATCACCTCGAGCACCTCGGCCGGATCGATCGGGACCAAGGCATTGTCGCGCACGAACGCGTCGAGCCGCGCGAGGTTGGCCTCGGCGGCATCGCGCAGGCCTTCGGGCGTCGGGTGATCCTGCGCCAGCTCGGCCAGCACCGCTCGGACCACGCCTTGATCGTCGAGGCCCTGCGCGCGCGCCTTGTCGAGCGCGGCCTGACCCCACATCGCCACGTAGAGCTCGCGCGCGAGCGCGGCCATGTCCGCGCGCACGCGCGTGTGCTCGGCCCGGGCCAGCGCGAGCAGCTCGCCGGACGAGAGCTCGGTCTGCAAGGTCAGCTCGAGCTTGCGGTCGAAGGCCTGGGCGCCGAGCCGCCACTCGCCGCGAGCCTTGGGCAGGGCAGCTTCGACGTGGGCGTGGAGGCGCTCGATCGCGGCGATCGCTGGCCCGCTGGCGCTGGCGAGCCGCTCGCGGGTAGCGACCTCGGCCTCGGCCATGCGTGCCGGCACCTCGTCGCGGATCAGCCCGACGAGCCCACGGTACTGCGCGAGCGCGACCTCGGCGTGGGGTCGCAGCAGCGCCTCGGGCTCGGCCAAGTTGGCGAGCGCCTGATCGATCAGCGTCGGCAGGCCCTCGAGCCGCGCGGCCAGATCACCGCTGCGCTGCTCGATCGGGGCGAATTCGCGGGACATCAGCTCGTCGAGCCCGGTCGAGATCAGCGATGCGTAGGCGAGCGGGTTGCGGGTCCAGACCTGCTCGACCTCGCTGGCGAAGCGGGCCAGCTCGAGCTGGTTGCGGATCGTGTCGAGCTCGAGCCGACCGTCGGCGTCGAGGCCCTCGCGCGGGATCGCGTCGGCCTCGCTCAGCCGCTGCTCGATCCACGCGGCGGTCTCGGCTCGGCCCGCGGCGGACAGATCGGGCCAGCGATCGTCGTGCTCGTGCAGCCCAGCCGCGGTGGCGTCGACGGGGCTGCGCGCGAACCAGCCGTCGAGCATGGCCTCGGTCAGCGCGGCGAGCATGACCTCGGGTTGCTGTGCGCGACCGATCGGCGTGTCGACGGTTGGCGGGGGAGGGGAGCTGGGGCTCGGTCGCGCTGCGGTGGTGCAGGCGAGCAGGCCAGCGAGCGCGGCGAGGACGACGACGCGAGTCATGCGGAGATCATGTCTGGCGGGAGGTGACCCGTCTCGTTGAAGGACATCAGCGCGGGCATGTTGCCGGGGTAGATGCGGATCTCGCTGATCGACGCGTGGCAGATCGAGATTCGCATCCAGGTCTCGTAGGGCAGGCCGAGCGTCTCGGCGACCAGGTAGCGGATCAGGTTGCCGTGCGTGAAGATCAACAAGCTGCTCGACTCGTGGGTCGGGCGGAAGAAGCGAGCGAGCACGCGACGAACCTGGGCGGCGACCTCGGCCCGCTCGTCGGGTGGCGTGACCGGCAGCAGCGGGTGGGCCGAGCTGATCCCGTCGGCTGCAAAGGGGACCAGCGCGACGCTCTCGTGCAGGTAGTCCTTGACGCGGATGCGATCGATGCCGAGCTCGTGCGCGGCGATCTCTGCGGTCTGCAGCGAGCGCGGCCAGGGGCTCGAGTAGATGCCCTCCAGCTTGCCCGCGTGGGCGCTGAGCAGGCGAACCAGCCGGCGACCGGTGCGGGCGGCTTGCCGACGTCCGAGCGGAGACAGGCCCCAGACATGATCACCGAGCTGATCGACGCGCTCGTAGTGGCCGTGTCGGACCAGGAGAATGCGCCGGGAGGGCGGCTCCGGCTCGACCTGCCCTTGCAGCAGATCCGCACGCGCTGGCTGGTCGTCGTCGCTCACTCGATCCGCTCTTAGCATGGGTCGAGGGGCGGCCGCTCGGTGCTTCGTTGCTGATCGGACATTCTCTCGGCAAGCTCGACCTGGTGGTGGCGACCAAGCGCCTCGGGGTGTTGCTGCTCGGGCTCTCGATCAGTGGGTGTGGCGATCCTCGAGCGTCGCTCGGCGGGTTCGAGGACGACGCCGGAGAGACCGGCTCGACGCCGCCCGATCTGCCGACGCTCGAGTGCCTGCCGCGCGAGTTCGACACTTGCGGCCCCGACCGCAAGTGCATGTTCGTGCGCGATGCCGGCGATGGGCCGCTCGCCCGCTGTGTTCCGCTGCTCGGCGAAGGCAAGGCTGGCGATCCCTGCACCCTGGAGGGAGAGAGCGACACGTGTGCAGAGGGGCGGCTCTGCTGGGCGATCGATCCCGCGACCGAGGTAGGCACGTGTGTCGACAACTGCGGCTGGGATCTGAGCTGCGACGATCCGACCGACACCTGCATCGTCGGCAACGAGGGCGTGCTGGCGATCTGCCTCGACGCCTGTGATCCGCTCGACGCCTCGACCTGCGCCGAGGGGTTTGGCTGCTACGACAGCGCGAGCGGACGCTGGGCCTGCGACCGCGACTACTCCGGCGACGACGGAGCGCACGGCAGCCCCTGCGAGTGCATGAACTGCTGCGATCCGGGGCTCGTGTGCGTGCCGGCGGCGTTCGTCGACGACCCCGCGTGCGCGCTCGAGGGGGCGACTGGTTGTTGTGCGGAGGTCTGTCGGTTGCCCGAGGACGACGAGCCAGACCCCGAGTGCCCGACCGAGCTCGAGCGCTGTCGGGCGTACTATGATGCCGATCAGGTGCTGATGGGCTACGAGCACGTCGGCGTGTGCCGCCGCTGAGCCTCACCCGAACTCGAACTCGAGCGCGTCGCCGGTGCGAGCGTCGAGCAGCACGCTGCGCTGACCGCCGCTGACCCGCCAGACCAGGCGATCGTGCTGGGCGGCGTAGCTGAGCTCGACGGTGGTGTCAGGCTCGTCGAGCAACCATGCGCCCTCGCGGGCGGCGGACTCGGCTTCGAGCAGGCCCTCGAGCGCGGCCTCGCTGGTGGGCAACTCGCTCGAGCGCAGCTCGGCGTCGGTCGTGGTGGCGGTCAGGTGGAGGTGACCGAGCGCCAGGGTGCCCAGGGCGGCGATGGCGACGGCGACGAGATCAGCGGAGTGGAAGCGAATCGCGGACATGGTCAACCTCCTCCTGTTACGACAGTGTGACGTATTGCTTGCGGGAGGGGTAAATTTTCAGCGAGGGGTGCTGATTTTTCTGCTCTCCCAAAGTGGCTAGAGATGGGACCCCGCGATCGGGATCCTGGACCTGGAGCAGGCTCCTAGCAGGCTCCTCGACTAGTGGAAGTCGCGGCTGCCCATGCCCGCTGTCTCGAGCGGGAGCTCGGGCTCCCACAGCTCGTCGGCGATCAGGTGCACGACCCCCTCCGAGGCCTGCACGCGCCCGCTGACGCCCAGCAACATGGCGGTGCGGGCGAGCGCGGCGTGGCGCTCGAACACCTGCTGCCAGATCACCAGGTTCACGAAGCCGCTCTCGTCCTCGAGGGTGCAGAAGGTGACGCCGCTGGCGGTGCCGGGGCGCTGGCGACAGATCACCAGCCCGACGTAGCGGACCCGCCGACCGTCGGGGAGCGTGGCCAAGCGCTCGGCGGTGGGGAGGCCGCGGCGGTCCAGCTCGGGCCGCAGCAGCTCGAGCGGGTGCCCGCGAGTGCTGTGCAGGCTGGTCCGGTAGTCCCAGGTCATCGCCTCGCCGGCTTGCAGCCGCGCGAAGCCGGGCTGCTGCTCGCTCGGATCGCCGGGCAGGGGCAGGCTGTCCTGCGAGCGGGCCAGGGCGCCGCGAGCCGCCCACGCGGCGTCACGACGGGTGCTGCTGCGATCGCCGATCGGCCGCGCTGAACGATCGAAGCGCTCGAGCGCGCCCGCGTCGGCGAGCAGCAACGCCGTGCGACGCGAGAGCCCGGTCTGGCGAACGAAGCCGTCGAGATCCGACCAGGCTCGCTCGCGCGGGCGACCCTCAGCCAATGCACGTGCACGAGCAGCCAGCAGCTGCTGGGCCTCTGCGTAGTGCAGCCCCTTGATCCAACGTAGGCCCATGCGGATCGCCCAGCGCTCGCGCGGGTCGACCCCGCTGCCTCCACCCTCGATGACGCGGGGCTCGAGCGTGCAGTCCCACTCGCTGCACAGCACGTCGATCGGGCGGACCTCGACGCCGTGGCGACGGGCGTCCTCGACCAAGGTCGCTGGCGAGTAGAAGCCCATCGGCTGGGCGTTGAGC
>CBFGLP010000516.1:0-16499 GCA_965649595.1 uncultured Myxococcales bacterium
TGGCCGGCAACGACAACGAGTGGCGCTACGTCCCCGTCCGTCGGCTGTTCATCACGATCGAGGAGTCGGCCCAAAAGTCGACCGCGTTCGCGGTGTTCCAGCCCAACGACGCGACCACCTGGCTGAAGGTCAAGGGCATGCTCGAGGCCTACCTCTACGGCCTCTGGGAGCAGGGCGCGCTGCAGGGCGCCAAGCCGGAGGACGCCTACTTCGTCAACGTCGGCCTCGGCAAGACCATGAGCTCGCAGGACGTGCTCGAGGGTCGCATGGTGGTCGAGATCGGCATCGCGGCCGTGCGTCCGGCCGAGTTCATCATCTTGCGCTTCTCTCACAAGCTGGCCGAGGCCTGAGCGGTCTGAGGCATCCGCCCCTACTACCCGAAAGCGATCACCATGGCAGTCAGCACGACAACCATCCAGACCGACTATCCGCTCCCCGTCTACAACTACCGCGTCGAGATCAACGGCGAGGCGGTTGCGTTCTCGGAGGTCAGCGGGCTCACCATCACCTACGAGGTCACTACCTACAAGGAGAGCCCGACGGCCGGCGGCGCGCCCGGGCCCCGGGTGATGCTGATGCCCGCCCAGCGGACGCCGCCGACGATCACGCTCAAGAAGGGCATCGTCCGCCAGGCCAGCCTCAGGGCGCTGTACGACTGGATCAAGACCGTCCAGACCAACGTGATCGAGAAGAAGGACATCTTCGTGCGCCTGTGCGACGACAAGGGCGAGGCGGTGATCTCGTGGAAGGTCAGCAACGCCTTCCCGACCAAGCTCAGCGCGCCCAGCTTCACGGCGACCTCGAACGACGCGGCGATCGAGAGCATGGAGCTGCGCGCCGACTCGATCACAATCGAAGAGTCCTGATCTCGTGGCCGACTCGCTCCAGACCCAGCGCGCCGGTTATCCGCTGGCCGTCTACAACTTCCGCGTCACCGTCGACGCGGTCGCGATGAGCTTTGCCAAGGTCTCGGGCCTCCACCGCGAGCACAAGACCCTGACCTACCGGCACGGGCTCAGCTTCCTCGAGGGCGAGCAGATCACCAAGTACTACATCGACAAGTACGTGTCGGTGACCTTCGAGCGCGGCACGCTGGTCGGGGTCCGCTACCTGCACGACTGGCTCGAGGACAACAAGCCGCGCGCGGTCGAGGTCAGCCTCTGCGACGATGGTGGTCGCGTGGTGCTGACCTGGCGGATCGCCAAGGCGATCGCCGTCAAGCTCAGCGCGCCGACCTTCGACGCGAAGTCCAACGAGGTCGCGGTCGAGAGCCTCGAGCTCAAGGCCGCGGGCATCTCGATCGTCCACCAGACCTGAGAAGCGCCAATGGCCTTGCCAATCCCCCAGCTCTCGCTCGACCAGCTGACCGGCGCCCCGCTCGGGTTTCGCTTCGCCGTCGTGTTCCTGATCGGCGGCGTGCTGCCAAACCCGCTCGACGTCCGCTTCCAGCGGGTCTCGGGCCTCTCGGCCACGATCGAGACCACGACGATCGCCGAGGGCGGGCAGAACCTCTACACCCACCGCGTGCCCAAGCGGGTCGGCTATCAGAACCTCGTGCTCGAGCGCGGGTTCGTGATCGGCTCGCTGCTCAACGTCGAGTTCAACGCCGCGATGAGCTTGTTCAAGTTCGCGCCGAGCAACGTGATCGTCTCGTTGCTCGACGAGCGCGGGATCCCGCTCTCGGCCTGGCTGTTCCTCAAGGCGTTCCCGGTCAAGTGGGCGACCGCCGATCTCAACGCCGGCGACGAGAAGCTGCTGATCGACACGATGGAGCTGTCCTACACCCGCATGCAGGCGCTGAGGATCTGAGCATGACGATCGAGATCCGCCAGCTGATCATTCGAGCGAGCGCCGACGCGAGCGCCGAGCTGCGCGGCGACCTGCCGGGCACGAGCGCGAGCACGAGCGGCAGCGAGCCCCGCTACGCCGAGGCGATCGCGGCCGCGCTCGCCGACGAGCGCGATGCGCTGGTCGCAGCGTGCGTACGCCAGGTCCTGCGCGAGCTGAGGAAGACGCGCGAGCGCTGATTCGAGGAGGCAAGCATGGGACTCGGCAACCTGTTCAAGCTCGCCAAGCTGACGATCGAGGCCTACACCAAGGTCGAACGGGACGCGAACAGCAAGCTCAACAAGGGCCTCGACGGCAGCAACAAGCTCGAGGTCCAGTACAACCCCGAGTCGCTGACGACCAAGCACTCGAGCAGCTTCCAGGCCAAGCAGGGCATCGCGCTGCCCGGCGCGCAGGGCCGCTGGTCGCATAGCCAGTCGAAGGAGCTCTCGGTCAAGCTGATCTTCGACGGCACCAACGTCGGCTACATGGGCGTCGAGCTGCTCAAGCACAGGCCGACCGTCGCCGAGCAGGTCAAGACCTTCCTCTCGCTCTGCTACAACGTCCAAAGCGAGTCGCACGAGCCGGCGTTCCTGACCTTGAAGTGGGGCACCGGCGTGCTCGGGCCGGGCGGCTTCGAGTGTCGGCTCGAGTCGGTCGAGATCAAGTACCTCGCGTTCGAGCGCGACGGCTCGCCGCAGCGGGCCGAGCTCAACGCCAAGTTCATCGAGGCCGTCGATCCCAAGAAGAAGAACGCGCAGCTGCGGCTCTCGTCGCCGGATCTGACCCACCGTCGGGTGGTCCGCAGCGGCGACACGCTGCCGCTGCTCTGCCAGGAGATCTACGGCTCGGCCGAGCACTACCTGCGGGTCGCCGAGGTCAACGGCCTCGACCACTTCCGCGAGCTCGAGCCGGGCGCAGAGCTGTTCTTCCCACCCTTCGACCGATCGGAGCGCAGCTGAGGTGGGCATCGTCGTCGCCACGGTCACCAGCGACACCACGCCGATGGACCCGGCGGTCGATCTGCTCTCGCTCGAGATCCGCAAGCAGGTCGACAAGGTGCCCGAGGCGACGCTGGTCCTGCTCGACGGCAGCATCGCCAAGCAGGAGTTCGCGCTCAGCAACCAGGCCTTCTTCGCGCCCGGCAAGAAGATCAACGTCAAGCTGCGCTACGAGGGCAAGGACGACGTGCAGGTGTTCGAGGGCCTGGTCGTGCGGCAGGTCGTCGAGGCCACCGCCGAGGGCACCGAGCTGCGCGTCGAGCTCAAGGACGTCGCGTATGTGCTGACCCGCCAGCGCAAGAGCGCGGTCCACCGCAAGCAACGCGACGACGAGCTGGTCAGCACGCTGATCAAGGACACCGGCGTCGAGGCTGGCGAGCTCGCGCCGAGCACGGTCAAGCACGACGAGCTGATCCAGTATTACGCGAGCGACTGGGACTTCTTGCTCGCGCGCGCGGACGTCAACGGCCAGGTCGTGGTCGTCGACGACGGCAAGCTCTCGCTCGTGTCGATGAGCCAGGCCGCGCAGCCCAAGGCGAGCTTCGAGTTCGGGCGCGACGGCGTGCACGAGTTCGAGCTCGAGCTCGACGCCAGCCGTCAGTGGGCCGCGGTCAACAGCGTCGCGTGGGACGTCGCCCAGCAAGAGCCCGCGGCGGGAGCCGAGGCCAACGTGTTCGGGTTCGAGGCCGGCAACCTCGACGTCCCGAGCGTGGCCAGCAAGCTCGGCGGGGCAGCTTATGCGCTGATGTTACCGGCCGGGCTGGCGCCCGCCGAGCTCGAGCCCTGGGCCAAGGCTCGGCTCGCGCGCAGCCGGCTCGCGCAGCTGCGCGGGCGCCTGCTCGTCGACGGCCGCGGCGACATCAAGCCTTTCGATCGTATCGAGCTGGCCGGCGTCGGCGATCGCTTCAACGGCAAGCTGATCGTCGGCGGCGTGACCCACCGGGTCGACAGCGAAGGCTGGCGGACCGAGCTGCAGCTCGGCCTCTCGCCCGAGTGGTTCGCGCGCACGCCCGACATCGCCGACGTCCAGGCCGGCGGCTTGCTGCCGCCGGTGCTCGGGCTGCAGATCGGCAAGATCGACGCGTTCGAGGCCGACCCGAGCGGCGAGCACCGGGTCCGCCTGCGGATGGCCACGCTCGACGAGGAGCAGGGCCCGGTCTGGGCTCGCGTGGCTCGACCCGACGCCGGCGACGGGCGCGGGTTCGCATTCTGGCCCGAGCTCGGCGACGAGGTCGTGGTCGGGTTCCTCGCCGGCGATCCTCGCCAGGCGGTCGTGCTCGGCTCGCTGTTCGGCTCGGTCAACAAGCCGCCGAAGCCGGTCGAGGGCCCGCGCGACGGCAACCCCAAGCGGGCGATCGTCGGTCGCTCGGGCACGATGATCGTGTTCGACGACGAGGCGCCCGCGCTGACCGTCGAGACGCCCGGCAAGAATTCGATCGTGATCGACGACAAGGCCAAGGCGATCACGATCAAGGATCAGCACGGCAACACCATCACGATGGACGACAAGGGCATCACGCTCAAGAGCGCGGCCGACTTCAAGATCGACGCGACCGGCAAGGTCGAGATCAAGGGCAGCGCCGTCGACATCCTCTGACAAATCCTCATGAAGACCGAAGCCAACACCATCAAGCTCGAGCTCGACATCGACGACATCAACCTGATCCTCGAGTCGCTCGGGGCGCTGCCCTTCGCTCGCGTCTACGGGGTGATCGGGCGCATCCAAGAGCAGGCCCGCGCGCAGCTCGAGCCAGCCTCGGCGGGCGCGAACGGGGCCGACCGGAGCTCGAGCCATGGCTAGCGAGCGCATGCCACCGGGCGCGTTCCTCGGGACCGGCTGGGCGTTCCCACCCGCGTTCTCGCTCGGCGGGGCCGAGCTCGCGCTGGTCTCGGGCGTCGAGGACATCCAGCAGTCGCTGCAGATCCTGCTCGCGACCCGGTTTGGCGAGCGGCCGATGCAGGAGAGCTTCGGAGCCAGCCTCGACGACGCGCTCTTCCAGGAGATCGATCAGGAGCTGGTCAACCGCATCACCGCGCTGGTCAGCGACGCGATCCTTCGTCACGAGCCGCGCGTCGAGCTGCTCGAGCTCGACGTCAGCCAGGACGACGACGAGCCCGGCGTCTTGCACGTCCGCCTCGCCTACGCGGTGCTCGGCACCAACTCTCGCTACAACCTGGTGTTCCCCTTCTACCTCAACGAAGCGATCACGCCCGGACTCTGAGCGATGTCGAAGTACGTGCTGATCGACGGCGACCAGGCCATCTACGAGCCCGCGTTCGGTGCGGCGACCGTGACCGTGCTGCCGGGCACGCTGACCGCTAGCGGCCCGGCGACCCGCGGCGGCAAGAAGATCTGCATCAAAGGCGACGAGGCGAGCGCGAAGGTGCAGGGCTGCCAGTACGTGTCGGGGTCGTTCGCCGGTGGCTCGGGCACGCTCGAGATCGTCGCGTTGGCGGCCGATCAGGTCGCCAGCAAGACCAACACCGGCTCGACCAAGATGCTGATGGTCGGCAGCCGCTTCACCGCCAAGTTCACCGTTCAGGTCAAAGGCACCGATCCGAGCAGCGGCGCTCAGGATCCGATGTCCGAGTATCCCGGCGGCGGCGGCAGCTTCCAAACCACCAACACCGAGTTTCGCGGAGTCTGAGCTTGACCAGGCGCTCCACCATCTTGCTGCCCAGCGGTCGTGACGGCACCAGCCAGACCGGGCGGCGGCTGCCGGCCCTCGATCCCGACTACGTCGCGATCGACGAGCGCAGCACCGCCGACCTGCTCGCGTTCGTGCAGGCCTTCGCCGAGCAGATCCGCTTCTTCATGGCGAGCTCCGCTGGCGACGACGAGCTGCGCGACGCGGGCAGCTGGAGCGCGTTCGCCAAGCGCGAGGCCGGGGGCAACCACGCGGCGATCTCGATCGCCGACATGGTCGCCTACATCGCCGACCCGACCCGCTTCGAGGGCGAGCAGGCGCGCTGGCTCGGGCGTCCGCACTTCGCCTTGCTGCTGACCTTCCTCGAGCTGCTCGGCCACGCTCGCGCACAGCTCAACGGCCTGACCGCCCGGCACCTCGACTACTACTACCGCGAGGTCCTGCGCATGCTGCCCTTGCCGGCCCTCGCCGATCGAGCGGCGGTCGTGCTCCAGCTCGCCTCGCGGGTCGATCACGTCCGAGTCCCGGCTGGGACGGCGCTGCGAGCCGGACGCGACAGCGCCGGGGTCGAGCGGATCTATCGGACCGAGCGCGACATCGACGTCAACCGAGCCCAGGTCGCCGCCCTGCGCTCGGTCTACGTCCATCGACGGATCACCCAGATCCCCGACGTCCGCCGCGACGCCAGCCTGACCGCGCAGCAGACCTTCGATCGAATGCTCGCGCTCGCGCTCGGGACCCCGAACCCGGGCGACGCGGTGCCGGCCTACTCGGGTCAGGCGATCGACCGTGCGTTCATCGTCGGGCTCGGGCCCTTGCTCGGCTTCGCCAGCCAAAAGCTCTTCCTCGACCAGCACGAGCTGCGCGCGATGATGAAGCTGGTCCGCCGCCGCAACGAGGCCGACCACGAGTGGGCCGAGATCAACCGCCTGCTGAAGCTCGCGAACCCGGCCAAGCCGCGCGACTTCGCGGCCAACTTCGCTGCGGCCGTCGGCGTGCTCGACTTCGAGAAGGACGGCCTCCCGCAGGTCAAGAACCTCGACGACCTCTACGAGCACCGGGCCGAGAAGGACGTCCGGGCCTACATCGATAAGGAGCTGGCCGAGATCGGCTACGCCAACTTCGAGGCGTTGATGCCGATCAAGCGCCGGATCGACGCCGAGTGGGCCGAGATCAACCGCTACCTCGAGAGCGTCGGTAGGCGGCAACGCGGCGTGCTCGCGTGGAGCCTCGAGCCCGCCGACCCGACCGCGTTCGCGGCCAACCTGCAAAAGGCGCTCGGCAGCGCCTGGCCGCCGCCCTGGCCCGCGCCGAGCAAGACCATCGAGGAGTACGAGGCCCGCGTGCGCTCGCTCGAGGCCCACCTCTCGATGTCGGCCGAGCGGCTCGCGGTCGTGTCGGCCTTCGTCGACGAGCTGGGTGCCAACAGCGAGGCGCACGAGCTCGACTGGACCGAGATCGATCGGATCCTGATCGACGCCCACCGCGAGAAGGTCTACGCCGCCCGTCGAGCCGAGCTGGACGCGGTCCGGGCTGGCCGCAACGACCTGGTCGGCTTCGATGCGGTCGTCGCCGCCGCGCTCGATCAGCAGGACGACCCGCCGGCTTGGACCGACGCCCGCGCGACGCTCGAGCGCTACCTCGACCGCGGTCAGCTCGACTTGCTCGACCACTTCCGCCGTCAGCTGGTCGATCCCGCCGCCGCGCGGCCCTTCTCGTGGGCCGACGTCCTGCGCGTGCTCGAGCTGGCGCAGCGCTACGTCGAGGACCTGCCCGAGCCGGTCGCCGAGACGGTCGAGTGGCGCAACCTCTACGCGTTCGCGGACGCGACCAAGGTGCTGCCCGACCCGGGCTCGCCGCGCTGGAAGACCTTTGGCTGGCGGCCGCCTGCACCACGCGAGAGCCAGCCGCCCGAGTCGACGCTCGGCTGGGCCCTGCGCTCGCCCTTGCTCGCGCTCAGCCAGGGGACCCGCACGCTCACGCTCACGCTCGGGCTGCAGCCGGAAGGCTTCGATCGTACCACCTTCCTGCGCGGGCTCGGGCTCACGCCCGCGACCTACAGCGAAGAGAACCTTCGGGTCGCGCTCGCGGGCGCGCTGACGATCGAGGTCAGCAGCGAGGAGAAGTGGATCGAGCTGCCCTTGGTGTCCGCCAAGCTGGCCGGCGGCAAGCCCAACGACGACTACTGGTCGATCCGCGGAGCCCAGCGTCCGCCCAGCGCCGATCGCCCGGCCCTCCAGCTCGGGCTGCGCCTCGATCCCACGTCGCCCGCCCTCGCGCCGCTCGGCAAGAGCGGCGAGGTGTGGCCGACCCTGCGCGTGCTCCTGCGCCAGGTATGGGACAAGGCCGCGCTCGAGTGGACGACCCGCTACGCGCCCTTCGAGCCGCTCGGGCTAGCGGCGGCGCACCTGCAAGTCGAGGTCGCGGGGCTGGTAGATCTCGCGATCCAGCACGAAGATCAGCAGCTCGATCCACGCAAGCCCTTCGAGCCCTTCGGCAGCCACCCCGCCGTCGGCTCGCGCCTCTACCTCAGCCACCCCGAGCTGACCCGCGCGCGGCTCGACATGCTGCGCGTCGATCTGACCTGGATGGGTCTGCCGGCCAGCCTCGCGTCTCGCTACCGGAACTACCCGGGCATCAGCAAGGCCGGCGATCTGCGGGCCCGCCTGAGCCTGGTCGACCGCAACCTCCCGCTCACGCTGATCAACGAGGCGCCGCTGTTCCGGCAGGACGCGCAGGCGGCCACGCTGCCCGATCAGCGGATCGAGATCGCCAACGTCGACGCGAGCTTGCAGGCCAGCAACCCCGGCTGGCGCTATGTTCGACGGGACCAGCTACAGGCCACCCGTGACCTGCGAGCCGCGGACCGCTACTTCCAGCTCGAGCTCGGCCCGATCGACTTTGGTCACGGCATCTACCCCTCGCTCGCGGCCGAGAAGGCCCGCGCGCTGACGGTCGGGCTCGCGCAAAAGACCGTCGACGCCAACAACGTCGACAACTATCGAGTCGACCCGCCCTACACGCCCAAGCTCAAGGGCATCAGCGTCGGCTACCGCAGCTCCGTCGAGCTCGAGCCGAGCGGTCCTGCCGACGCGAACGACCGCCTGCTGCACGTGCACCCGTTCGGCAGCAGCCGGATCACGGCCAGCGAGCCGAGCCTGTTGCCCCGCTACGACGACGCGGGCGAGCTCTACATCGGCCTCGCCGACGCCGCGGCCCCGCAGCACGTCTCGCTGCTCATGCAGCTGGCCGAGGGCACCGCCAGCTCCGATCGCGAGCCGGCCACGCTCGAGTGGGCGTGCCTCGACGGCGAGGGCTGGCAGCCGCTCGATCGCGGCAACCGGCTGTTCGACTCGACCCGCGGGCTGATCAACTCGGGCATCGTCGAGCTGGCGCTGCCGAGCGTCGCGCCCAGCACCCGCCTGCCCGCTCAGCTCTACTGGCTGCGGCTCACGATCCCCCGCGACCCCGCGCTCGTCTGCGACACGATCGACGTCCACGCGCAGGCGGTCACGGTCCGCTTCGAGGACCAGGGCAACGCGCCCGATCACTACGAGCAGCCGCTGCCGGTCGCCAGCATCGATCGCCTGCGCGAGCCCGACGTTCGGATCGCCGCGATCACCCAGCCCTACACCTCGTTCGGCGGCAAGCCGCCCGAGCAGCCCAGCCAATTCCGCACGCGGGTCAGCGAGCGGCTGCGCCACAAGCAGCGCGCGCTGACCCCCTGGGACTACGAGCGGCTGGTCCTGCAGCGCTTCCCCGAGGTCTACAAGGCCAAGTGCTTGGTCGCCGGGGCGATGGGCGAGCCCGGTCGGGTCGACGTGATCGTGATCCCCGACATCCGCCAGCAGCTCCCGTCCGACGCGTTCGCGCCAAAGGCCTCGGCCAACCTGCTCGCCGACATCCAGGCCTACCTGGCCGAGCGCGCCCCCGCGGCGGCCAAGCTGCGGGTCCGCAACGCCACCTACGTGGCGATCGAGGTCCGGCTCGGTGTGCGCTTCATGGTCGGTCAGGACGAGGGCCTGGCCAAGCGGCAGCTCAACGACGATCTCAACCGGTTCTTGTCGCCCTGGGCTTATGGCGAGAGCGCCGAGCTCGAGATCGGCGGGAAGATCTACGCCAACAGCATCATCGATTTCGTCGATCGTCGCGACTACGTCGATTACGTGGCGGACATCAAGCTGTTCCGTCACCGCGCCGAGGGTGGGACTGAGCCGGTCCCACGGACCGCCGCCGATTACCACGTCGCCACCGAAGCGCCCGATCAGGTGCTGGTCGGCGCCCGCCAGCACCACATCGACGTCATCGCCGAGCAAGGCTACTCGCAGGCGTCGTTCACCGGCATCAATTACATGAAGATCGAGCTCGATTTCATCGTGGGCTGAGGCCCCGCGCGAGACCCGTCATGACCAGCAAGAACCGCAAAGAGCTGAAGTCCTACTTCGTCAAGAACGCGATCCCGACCGAGGGGAACTTCGCCGATCTGATCGACTCGCAGCTCAACCAGACCGAGGACGGCGTGTTCAAGCTCGCTGGCGAGCCGCTCAGCGTCGTCGCGGCCGCCGGCGAGCAAAAGCGGGTGCTGCGGCTCTACGGCAGCTATCCGGCGCCGAACCCCGATTGGTTGATCAGCCTCAATCCGGCCCAGGATCCCGCCAACGCGAGCACCAACCGGCCGGGCTTCGGCATCGCCGACGGGGCCGGAAACACCCGCTTGTTCATCGATCCGACCGGTAAGCTCGGGGTTGGCACCAATACGCCGGCCGACAAATTGACCGTGCGCGATGGCGACATTCGGATCGAGGGCGGCTATTACCGGCGGCTCAAGATCATCTCGGACAAGTATTGGGCCGGCATCGAATTGGTCGCGCGCGAGCAGGGCGAGGCCGGAAACCCGCACATCGACTTCACCCACGGTGATCTCGACGCGCCGAATTACGGCATTCGGATTCACGGCACGACCAACAATACCCTGAGGGTCGAATCGGGTGACGGGACCGCCAACCTCGAGGTGATTGGCAACGCGTTGATCACCGGAGCGACCAACGCTCGCAAGGTGGCCGTCAACGACGGGACCAACTCGGGCGTCGGGCGGGGCTTGTGGGTCTGGAACTTCAACGACTCGAACCACGTCATCTACAGCGCGAGCCCGGGCAGCAAGAGCCCGGCCGACAAGGCTGCCGTGGCGGGCTTTTGCAATGGCGGCCACCGCATGCGCTTTCGAACCTACCCCGGTCAGGGCTTCTTGTTCGAGAACAGCAACGAGGAGCCGGTCGTCGACATCGCCTCGGACACCGGCGACCTGTGGACTCGCGGAGCCCTCCGCAGCGGTAATTCCGATATCTACTTCACGCGCACCGACCACAAGCACTCGGGCATCGGCAACACGCAGGGCTGGGCCGCGATCGAGAACGCTAGCGACTACAATTCGCTGATGATCCTCGGCCGCCAGACGCCGCAGGGACGAATCGTCAAGCTGTGGGACTACCTCGAGGTCAACGGAAACCTGACCGTGACCGGCAACCTGCTGCGGATTGGTGAGTGGACCTTGGAGTCTGCCGGCGCGATCCTTTGGATCAAGCGGGGCGGCAGCACGGTCGCGCGCTTCTCGACCAACAACGACCGCTTCAACGTGTACAAGGACCTCAACGGCCGCGGTCCGTACATGTACTACAACGCGCAGGGCAACCTCAACACCTACGGCGGCGACGGCTACGCGCCCTGACCTTTCTGCGTGCGATCGGAGCCCGCCATGGCCAGCGAATCCCCGACCCTGCCGATTGGTCCATTCGAGCACGCAGCGATGGACTACGCCCGGCTGCGCGCCGAGGGCATCGCGTTGCTCGGGCGCCTCGCCGGCGCGCAGTGGACCGACTTCAACACCCACGATCCCGGCATCACGATCCTCGAGCAGCTCTGCTACGCGATCACCGATCTCGGCTACCGCATCGCCCACCCGATGCCGGACCTGCTCGCGGGCGCCGGGCTCGGCTTGCCAGGGCCCGCCGCGATCCTGCTCGGAGATCCGGTCAGCGCCGCGGACCTGCGCAAGCTCGTGCTCGACGTCGAGGGCATCGACAACGCGTGGATCGAGGCCGCCGAGCCCGAGCTCCCGGTCTACTTTCACGCCGGGAGCGGCGAGCTGCGTCTGCGGCCCAGCGGTGACGAGGCCGACGCTCGTCCGGTCCGTCTGCGCGGGCTCGAGCGCGTCATGCTGCAGACCAGCGATCGCCTCTCGGGTGACGCGGCGCTAGATCAGGTGGCCGCGCGGCTGCACCGAAGCCGCGCGCTCGGGGCCGACTTCCAGGTCGCGCTGCTCGACGGCTTCGAGGTCACGATCGAGGCCGCGATCGAGGTCGGGCCGATCGAGGACGCGAGCGAGGTGCTCGCCGACATCCTCGAGCAGCTCGAGGCCTACCTCGCGCCGCCGGTCCGGTTCACGGCGCTGGCCGACGCGCGGGCTCGGGGGCATCGGCTCGACGAGCTGCTCGAAGGCCCGCTGCTCGAGCGCGGCGTGGTGCTCGGGCCGCTGCCGCAGCCACGCCGGATGATCAGCGTGTCCGACCTGATCCACGTGATCACCGACGTGCCCGCGGTTCGGGCGGTCCGCTCGATCGAGCTGTCGAGCTCGACCCAGCGCGGGGTCTGGACCCTCGATATCCCATCGGGGCACGTAGCGACCTTGGTCCCCGACCTGACCTTGCTGCGCGCCGGGCTGCCGGTCCGCGTCGACATGGTCGAGGTCCAGCGCCGCTTGGCTGCCCGACGAGCGGCCGCGAGCGCGAGCACGCGCACGAGCGAGAGCCCCGAGCTGCGGCCGCCCGAGGGCCGCGATCGCCGGCTCGCTCGGCACAGCTCGATCCAGCACCAGCTCCCCGCCGCCTATGGCGTCGGCGCGCTCGGGCTGCCCGACTCGGCCTCGGCCGAGCGAAAGGCCCAGGCCCGCCAGCTCGAGGGCTACCTGTTGATCTTCGATCAGCTGCTGGCCAACGCGTTCGCCCAGCTCGCCCACGCCCACGAGCTGCTCTCGCCTTCGGTCGGGTCGACGCGCAGCTACTTCGCCCAGGTCGTCGAGGATCCGCGCCTGCGCCTGCACGAGCTGGTCCGGCTCTCGTCCGCGTCGCAGCAGGCGTGGCTCGACGACAAGGTCGAGAGCCTGGTCGCGGGCAGCGACCCGCTCGAGCGACGCAAACGCTTCCTCACCCACCTGCTCGCTCGCTTCGCCGAGCAGCTCGGCGACCACGCGCTGATCGATCACACCAACTCCAGCGACCACGTCGACGCGCAGCTGATCCGCGATCGCCAGGCGTTGCTGCGCGACTACCCGCGGCTGAGCAGCACCCGAGGATCGGGCTACGATCTGTTCGCCGGGACCCGCGAGCTCTCCGGCCTCGAGCAGCGGATCCGCCTCTCGCTCGGGCTGCCCGACCAACGAGGCTTCGTGCTGGTCGAGCACGTGCTGCTGCGGCCGATCCCCGAGGACGCGCGGCAGCTCGGTGACGAGGCCGACCCCTTGGTCCCGCTGCTCGCTGGCGTCGCTGGGCCCGACCCCTGGTCGCTGCAGATCAGCTTCGTGTTCGAGGATCTCGGCTCGCCCGACGAGCACTTCGAGCAGCTGGTCGCGCGGACGATCCTCGACGAGACCCCCGCCCACCTGAGCGCGCAGCTGCATTGGCTCGGCGGCGAGGGGGCCGACGATCACTGGGCCGCCTTCGTGGCCGCGTGGCAGGAGTTCCAAGCCACCTATCGGGCGTATCGCGTCGCCAAGCTGCGCGCCTCCTCGCTGCCCGACGAGCTGCACATTGCTCTGCGCGACGCTCGCGATCGAGTGATCGATCTGCTCGGTATCGGCCAGACCTATCCGCTGCGCGACCTCCCGCTGCCCGAGCACGTGATCGTTCCTCCCGGGGCGCCGACCCAGATCCCGCTCGCGCTGAGCCAGCGCGGCGTGCTCTACGAGCTGCGCGATCGCAGGACCGGCGCCGCGATCACGATCGAGGGCAAGCCGGTCGTGGTCGCGGGTACTGGCGGGACCATCGAGCTACCGACCCCGCCGATCGACGAGGACGTCAGCTATCGCGTGCTCGCGGTCAAGCTCGAGCCCGGCTCGAACCTGCGCCGCGAGGCGTGGTTGCACGGCACCGTGTCGATCGAGGAGGGCGTCGACCCCACGCTGATCGCCCAGATCCGCCAGCCTGTGCTCAACCAGGCCATCGACGCGCCGCGCCCCGATGACGCTCGGATCGCCGACTACGGCGCGAAGGTCGAGGTCGAGGTGCTCGCCAGCCAAGAGGGCGTGGTCTACGAGCTGCTCAACCAGGCCAACCACAAGACCGTGCTCTCGAAGGAGCCGGTGGTCGGGACCGGCGGCACGATCGTGCTCGAGACCGAGGCGATCAAGGAGGACGTCGACCTGCGCGTGCGCGGCAGCAAGGCGCTCGGCGATCCGAGCAACCCCGACATCCGCACGGCCTTGCTCGACCTGATCCTGCCGCTGCGGATCCGCGCCAACCCAGCGCTCGCGGTCGAGCTGGTGGCTGGACCGATCGTCGAGCACGGCGCTGGGGCGACGCTGCGCGTCGCCGCGACTCAAAAGAGCGCGAGCTATCGAGTGTTTCGTCGGCGGATCCGGGATAGCGAATTCGTGTTCGAGGCCAACCCGGCGAGCCCGGTCATCACGGTCGCTGGTGACGGCGGCCGGACGATCCGAGTCCTGCGACCAGAAAAGCCCGCGACCTGGGTCGACCTGGCCGGCTTCGAGCCGATTAGCGAGGGCAAGCAGGGCACCGGCAGCGCGATCGAGATCCCGCTGCCCGCCGCGACCGACGACGCCGTGCTGCTCGTGCAGGCGAGCAAGCAGCACCGTCAGGGCCCGCTCAAGGCTGCGATCGAGGCCGACCTCGCGCCGCCGATCGGCTCGGCGGTCCAGCTCGACGTGGCTCAGGCCCTGCTCGTGCGTCCCAATCGTCGCCCCGGGCTGCGCATGCGGGCGGAGGTCTCCGACACCGGCACGAAGAGCCCGATCTTGCAGATGGCTGGCCAGCCAGGCGTGTACTACCAGCTGCAGCAAGACCAAGAGGCGCTCGCGCGCCCGGGCTACTTCCACCAGCGCGACGACGTCGACGCGCGCTTCAACAAGGGCATCGGGCAGCTGCGGGTCGAGGTCGACCTCTCGATCGCCCGAGATCCCTACACGCCCACGACGGCGCCAGCGACCACCGCACCCTCGCTCCCGCTGCTCGACACCGGCTCGCTCGCGTTCGGCACGGTGCTGACCGTGCTCGCGCGCAAGGCAATGACCGGGCTCGAGGCCCAGCTCGAGGGCACGGCTACGATCGCGGCGGTGTCCGCGATCAGCGTCGCGCAGGCGAGCGTGCCCAAGGGCAGCGAGACCAAGGTCGTGATCGCGGCCAGCGTGGCCGGCGAGCACTACCGCTTGCTGAACGGCGAGCAAGTCCTGGCCGAGGCGGATGGTAACGGCGCCACGCTCGAGCTCGCGACCGGGCCGCTGGAGCAGTCGGTCGTGCTCGTGGTCGCGGTCTCGGTCGAGACGGTCCCGATCGTGTTCGTGCGCCGCGTGAGCGTGGCGATCACGGTCCAAGCCTGACGGGCTCGGATGCCAGCGCACCGGATCAACCGCGCGGAGCTCGAGCTCGACGTCAGCGGGGTCGAGCTCGCCGAGGCGCTGATCCAGCGCGTCAGTGAGCTGCACGAGCGAGCGATCGCCCCGCTCCTCGATCGCGTGTGCAGCGAGCTGAGCGGGCCTGGGCAGATCGATCGGATCGACCGGCTCGAGCTCGATCTCGGGCGCGTCGACCTCGACGACTTCGATCAGGACCTCCTGCGCAAGCTCGAGGCCGCGCTGAGGTCGGCGCTGAGCGACGCGCTGCGGGTGCAGGCTCCGCGGGCGCCAATCGACGCTGCGCGCGAGCTGATCGAGACCTTCGCGTGGACCTGCAACCTGCCCTGGTGGGCGGAGCCGGGCGGCGCGGAGCCGGGCGCCATGGATCCCGTCGCCGCGAGCATCGGTTTGCTGGTCCGCGAGGCGCCGCGCGAGCTGGTCGTGCTCGTGCACGAGCTCGACGAGGAGCCGCGGGCGCTCGCGCGGGTGATCGAGTGCCTCGACGAGCCCACGCTGGTTCGGCTCGGCCGCAGCGAGGTGGCGGCGAGGCTACCGATCGCGCTGCAACACGCGATCGCGGCGGCCATTGCGAGGGCCGAAGGTGTCGATCGCGAGGTTTTTCCGGGGGCGCGTGCCGATGAGGCGAATGGAGACCGACTCGTGCGACCCGTCGAATCGCACCATATCGATTTCGAATCGGATGATATTGACGATGATTCGCGATCTCTCGACTCTCAAATCGAGAACGTATCGAACGAATCGCGCGAACAAGACGATGTGAAGAATGTGACGATCTCGAATGCAGAGATCGCCAGCACGCTCATCGAAAGCGACGCGACCCTCGTCGACGAGCCCGAGCGCATGCCGAGCACCGAGGTACCAGCTGCGAATCTCCCGATCACCCCTTCGCAACAAATCGACCCGATCCACCCTTCTGCGCCGCCGGCCCGAGCGTCGCCGCCCGACCAAGCCGCGTCGACGCCCGACCACGCCGCGTCGGTCCCCGACGGCGAGCCGACACCCTCCGCCGCTCCGGTCTCACCTCGGCCACCCAGCCCTCACGCCGCCGCCCGCCGCCGCGCCGCGCTCGACCAGCTCGACGAGCTCTACGTGCAAAACGGTGGCCTCGTGATCCTGTGGCCATTTGTGGAGCGCTTCTTCGCCCGCGTCGGCCTGATCGACCTCGACCGCAACTTCATCGACGAGCCCGCGCGCATGCAGGCGATCGCGCTGCTCGAGCTGCTCGCCAGCGACGACCCCGACCCACCTCAGCACCGGCTCCCGCTCGCCAAGCTGCTGTGCGGCTGCCCGCCCGAGCACGACTTCGTGCTCGAGCGAGCGCTCGAGCCCGAGCAGGTCGTCGAGTGCGAGGGTCTGCTCGCCGCGGTGATCGACAACGCC
>CBFGLP010000517.1:0-5862 GCA_965649595.1 uncultured Myxococcales bacterium
GTGCATTGCCCCGCTCTGCGATCGAAGTCTCCCAATCCAGGATCTCGCAGTAATCACCGGTGTGAACGCGTACATTTCCTCGACATGTTTGAGGATGACAAGCACATCAGCAAGACTACCAGCTTGACTGATGGGCTTCGGTGGCTCGCTGGAAGGATGTCGACCACGAAGCGGATTGAGCACTTGCGCGAGCAGATTGATGAGCTTGCGATCATAGTCAGCTGGATGGGCGCTGGCTTGGCGCCTATCCTCGATGACGAATACAACGCTCAGGTCGCCCAACGCTTCGCGCGCAACCTGTTGAACTTGCAGCCTAGGTTCGAGAAACACACGCTCGTCTGCAGTGGGCACCGCTTTGCGATATGGGCCAATGAACCGCCAGAGCTATACGAACTTACGCTGGACATGACGAGGATGAGGCTGAAGAAGTCTCTTCTAATTAGCCCCAATCGTCGAGTCCCTCGTGTGACTCGCTCACCCCGGAAACAGCTCCAGCAACGCCAGATGCAGCTCATCACACCCGAGCCGCTCGAGCCGCCCGAGCACCCGCACCAGCCCGACGCTGCCCCCCACCCGCTTTCGCGCCGCCTCGTAGCTCTGCCCCGACGCCATCAACCCGTCGAGCTGCGCGATCAGATCGAACACCGCCTCCTGGCAGTCCTCGTCGAGCTGCTCCTCGAGCCGGAACAGCTCCCGCTGCACGTCGACGATCGACCCGACGTGCTGCGGCCAAGGCTCCTCGTGACCGACGACCACGTGGCGAAACACCGCGAAGCTCCCGCCTGCGGCCAATTGCGCGACCAATGCCTGCAGCGCCGGATGCAGCAAATAATGGCTCGATCGTGGCAATTGCCGCTGTGACCCCGCGACCGCCTCGTGCGGCTGGCGAAAGCGCTGGGTTCGGGCTCCGGTGGTCGGATCCCGCACGACGATGCCCAAGAGCCCGCAGTCATAGAGCTCGCGGAATGGATGATAGACGTCGTCTGCGTCGCGCCCGTGCAGATCGTAATAGGCCCGATCGACCCCATGGAAGCGGCACCAGACCTCGATCACCTCGTCGTGGGTCAGGATGTTGTAGGGCAAGCCGGCCAAGAAGCGGGTCCGCTCGGCCCGATCGCACAACACCTCCAAGAACACGCGCATCTCGTCGAACACGTTCGAGACGAGCATGCTCGCGCTGGTGTCCTGCACGATCCGCTTGAACGAGCGCTCGTCCAGCGACGCACGATTGCGCGAGATCTCCGACGCGATGATCACGAGGTCGCGCGGCCGCCCGAGCGTGTGGCGAAAGATGTAGTCGAACGCGGGCTCGCTGCGCGAGCCTCGGCCGCTGACCACGTCGAGCAGCACGAAGTCGCGCAGGGGTAGATGCTCGTAGAAGAACGTCAGCTTTTCGAGCAATTGCTTGAGATCGTGCCTGGAGTAGCGCAGCGCCGAGGTTGCGCCGTAGAGGTTGGTCTTGATGTCGGACTCGTAGCTGGCGAACGCCTCCTCGCGGATCGTCGCGAAGATCTTGATGTGGCGGTTGGTGTTCATCAGGTCCCAAGCCGCCTCGATCATCCCGGCCTGCATGTGGACCCACGCCGCGCGCGGGAGCTGGCGCAGCGCCTGGTCGAGCTTGTCGACGAAGATGAACATCGGGCTGTGCAGCGAGCGGAGCTTGTGCTCGAGGAAGCGCTCGCTCTCGTCGATCAGCCGGTTGAGCTGCGTGAACGAGAGCGCGAGCAGCTCCTTGACCACGATCGTCGGCTCGACCGACGCGCCCGCCAGCATCGCGCGCAGGCGACGAGGGAACACCGCCAGATCCTCGGCGTCGTCGGCCGCCATCAGGCCAGGCTGATGCGAGAGCGCGCAGACGCGGAACCCAAACCCCCAGATCCGCTTGCAGCGGTCGAGCGACGACATCAGGTCGATCTCGACTTGGCTGACGCTCGGCAGGTCGCCCATCAGATCCAAGTAGGGTCGACCCGCGGGGATGAACTTGACGCCGGCGGGGACCTTGCCCTCGCTGGTGTTCTGGTACTGCTCGCTCAGCAAGAAGCGCTTGTAGGTCAGCAGCAGGGTCTTCCCGAGTCCCTTGCTGCCCGACACGAAGTGCTTGTTGGCGCTCTCGAGGAATTCCTCGACGACCGCGTTCTTGAAGGTCAGGTCCTTCAACACGCGGATGTCGATCTGGTTGGCGTCCGATGCCCAGCTCTCGATCGGCAGCGGGGGCCCGCCCGCGTCCAGCGAGCCCGCAGCCGCGCGAGTAGGCTTGCGTGCGGTGGTCTCCGAGCCCAGCCCGCGCAGCGCGTCGAGCAGCTCGGTGGCGCTCGCGAAGCGCCGCTCACGATCGCGGTGGGTCGCCTTGGCGAACCACGCATCGAAGCCGCGCGGGACCTCGGCGAGCGCCGAGGGCACGGGCGGCTTGGTCACACAGATCTGGTGGATCAGCTCGACGACCGACTCGGCCTTGAAGGGCCGCTGCCCGGTCAGGCACTCGAAGGTCAGCGCGCCGATCGAGTAGAGGTCGGCGCGATGATCGACCGACTGCGGGTTGTCGATCTGCTCGGGGCTCATGTAGCTGAGCGTCCCGAGCTTGGTGCCCGCGAGCGTGAGGGCGTTGCCAACCTGGCCGACCTCGACCCCGAGCTTGACCACGCCGAAGTCGAGCACCTTGGCGATCGGTCCGCGCTCGCTCTCGACCAAGAACACGTTGGCCGGCTTGAGGTCGCGGTGGATGATCTGCAGGCGATGTGCCGGCGAGATCGCGGCGCACACGTCCGCGATGATCGCCACGGTCTGCAGGTAACCGAGCGGCCCCCGGGCGATGCGGCGCGCGAGGTCCTCCCCGCGCAGCAGCTCCATCGCCATGTAGGGCACCCTTCTGACCGAGTCGATGTTGAAGTCGAGCACCTGGACGACGTTGGGCCCGCGCAGCTTGGCCGCCGCCCGGGCCTCGCGAATGAAGCGCTCGCGCGCCGCCTCGGTCGCGACCAGCGAGGGATCCATCAGCTTGATCGCCACGGACTCGAGCAGCCGCACGTCTGTCGCTCGCCACACGCGGCCCATCCCGCCCGCGTTGAGGAACTCCTCGAGCCGCCAGCGCTGACCGAACACGTCACCGCGCGCGAACTCGCCGGCCAACGAGCGCTCGCTCCCGCTGTCGGTCGTCGCCATCGAGATGCGAGTCCGCTCGACCGCGGGCGGCTGATCGAACTCTTCGGTCGCAGGCGGCTGATTTGGCCCCTCAGCCGCGGGCGGCTGACTGAGCCCCTCAGCCGCGGACGGCTGATTGGGTTTGCCGGTCACTGGCGCGAGCCTAACAACTCGACTCGAGTTCTGCACCACTGCGGCCTCCCCGGAACAGCCAGCCCCGCCCACGCCCTTGGCTAGCCACGCGGTGATGCCGAGCACGACCGCGACCCCAGCCTAGGTCCCGACCAGCGCAGCGACCATGGCTGGCGGGATCGCCAGCGGGTCATGTTGAGCCAGGTCGATCGGACCTCTTCGCTTGCAGGAGATCGGAACTGGGGACGGGCCGCTCGCTAGTCGAGTACCCGTCGTCATCCGTCAGCCCGCTTCGCTTGCGCTGCATGGAAGTGGCCGATAGGCTGGCGCCGAAGCATGTACGTCACCAACCTCCGGATCACCGATCTTCGCAGCTTTCGCGGCGACCAAACCATCTCGCTGCAACGCGATGATGATCCTTACGCCGGTTGGACGGTCTTCGCCGGACGCAACGGGGCAGGCAAGAGCACGTTGCTCAAGGCTATCGCGCTGGCGATCATCGGTCCGCTCGCCGCACGCTCGCTCGCGGGTGTGTTCACAGATTGGGTCCGAACTGGTGCCCCCTGCGCTCGCATTGCGACTCGGCTGAAGCTCGACACGCGTACCGATCGCTTTCAAGGTAGCGGCCGCCTCCCCACGGATGCATTTTGGACGGGGCTGGAGTGGCGTACGAACCTCGACAGCCCCAATGTGCTCGATCGCTCGAAAGACTACACAGGTGACAACTCGGGCGCTGACCGAGGGCCTTGGGCGGACAGCCCCCAGGGCTGGTTCGTCGCTGGCTACGGCCCCTACCGTCGGCTCGGCCCCACCACCGCCGAAGTGGTCCGGCTCAGCGCGGATCCAGTCTTGGCCCGGCTCGTCAACCTCTTCAATGAGGCCGCGACGTTGTCCGAAGCGGTCGACTGGCTACGCCATGTCCACATGCGCGCGCTCGAGAAGCGTCAGGGAGCTGCCGAGTTGCGTGACGCCGTACTCGAGTTCATGGCTGATGGGTTGCTTCCGGACGACAGCGTAGTGGAGCGGGTCGACTCCGAGGGGCTCTGGATCCGACGCAACGGCCTGTCCCTCCCCATCGAGCAGGTCAGCGACGGCTACCGCACGGTCACGGCGATGGTCGTCGACCTGCTCCGCCGCCTAGACGCGACCTTCGGTAGCCTCGACCTCCAACACACCCCCGAGGGTACTCCGATCTGCCCTCACTCCGGCATCGTACTAATCGACGAGGTCGACGCGCACATGCACGTCGAATGGCAGCAGCGCATCGGGTTTTGGCTGACGAGTCGGTTTCCGAATCTCCAGTTCCTCGTCACCACCCACAGCCCCTTCATCTGCCAGGCCGCGAGTCGTCGAGGCATCATTCGCCTGCCTGCGCCCGGAGAGGACCGGAAGATCGAACACGTGGACGAGCGGCTGTTCAACGCGATCGTCAACGGCAGCGCCGACGATGCCGTGATGAGCGAGCTGTTCGGACTCGAGCACGCACACTCGAACAAGGCCGAAGGCTTGCGCCGGGACGTCGCCATGCTCGAAGGGCGAGTGCTTCGCGGACAGGCGAGTACCGAGGAGATCGAGCAGTACGAGCGACTACGAGCCCAGCTGCCAGATGGCCTCGGGGATCTCGCCGATCGGCGGCTCCGTTCGCTCGGGGGTTCCTGATGCGACGCATCACTCGTCAGCCGCTCGACGCGGAAGAGCTCGAGGTCTTGGCCACGCTCACAGCTCGGGTTCGAAGCGCGGAGGTTCCCAAGAACGAGGCTAAGGCGCTCTGGAAGAAGAAGCCCACGGCGACCTTCGAGGTGATTCGAGGCACTTTGAATCGCATGGCTCCCGGTCGCAACCGATGCATGTATTGCGAAGATAGCGACGGCCCAGACATCGAGCACTTTTGGCCCAAGCACGAGTATCCAGAGCGAGCTTTCGATTGGCTCAATTACTTGATCGCGTGCAGTCGCTGCAACAGCAATTACAAACGCACAAAATTCCCTCTGGACGAAGCAGGGATGCCACTCCTGATCGATCCGACCGCAGAAGATCCTGCGGAAGACCCTGCTTTACATATGCAGCTTTTGCCCTCGCTCGGCAAGTTCGATCCGATTACACCCAAAGGTTACGAGACTATCTGCATCTTTGGTCTCAACGACGAAACATCGCCGCGTAACCTCCCCAAAGGCCGCCGCCAGACGTTGATAATTCTAAAATCCTTGCTCGTGCGCTACGATGACGAGATTCGGACGACCCCCACGCAGGCCGCTGCTACGCGCGAAGCAATCCTCGATCATCCGTTCTCGAGCGTGCTCGTGTGGCTCCTCGCCACCGCACGCTCGCCGCACGCAGCCGTCGTGCTCGGAGCCGACGTCGTAGACATCATCGAGCGCCACCAGATCCCCCAATGGATCGAGTCAACCGGGTGGTGACGCTCGATCACCCTCAGTCGATCCGACCCAGCTCACGCAAGAGCGTCCAGGTCAGCTCGCGCCGGTCCGCGGCAAAGCTGTCCGGCCGCGGCGGCGGGGCCTCCAGCAACATGGCGAAGTAGACCCGCGCTCCGTCGGGCCGCTCGACCGAGCCGACGAACCAACCGAGATCCCC
>CBFGLP010000518.1:0-1582 GCA_965649595.1 uncultured Myxococcales bacterium
TCAGCAACGAGTACATGTCCGGCCGCGCCCGCAACTCGCCCGAGCAATGGACGGCGCTGCGGATCGCGATCGCCGAGGGCCAGTTCCCGATCTTCCCGTGGTTCTCGTTCTACTTGGCCGGGCTTGCGTGTGGTCGCTGGATCGCCGCGCGGCCGCCCGAAGCAAATCGGATCGTCACGCTTGCGAGCGGCTTGCTCGCGCTCGGGTTGGCCGGGGTGTTCGTGCGCAGCCTCGGTGTCGCGCCCAAGGCCAGCGCGCTCGCCCGCTCGGTCAGCCTGCGCGTGCCCTTCTTCCCCGCCTCCCCGACCCTGGTCGCGCTGCTCTTGGCCGCGGTGCTGGTCGGCATCTGGCTGGTCATGCGCTGGGACGCCCGCTCGGCTGTCGGCAAGGTCCGAGCCTGGCTCGCGCTGGGGGAGAATCACCCACTCGTGACGCTCGGCCGCGCCTCGCTGACCCTGCTGATCGTGCACGTGTGGCTGTTCCGCGAGGCGACCCGGCCGATCGGCGTATGGCAGGCGCTCGACCTAGGCACGGCCACCGCGGTGCTGCTCGGGTTCATCGCGCTCGCGATCGTGCTCTCGCGCCTTTGGCAGCGGGCCGACTACCGGTTCGGCGCCGAGTGGCTGCTACGCAAGCTCGCGCCCTGATCTGTCTCATTCGCTAGTCAGCAGCCCTCGAGCTCGATCTCGGCGTAGAGGTCGTCGACGGACAACGACAGCGAGAGCGAGTCGATCACGACTGCTTCTCCGGCTCGCGTCTCCCGCTGTGCCCACCCGCTGCGCCCACCCGTCGTCGAACGCTCCACGATCGTGACCTGCCTGCGGCGATGAGAGACGATCAACACCGCCGCGAGGCTGGGGATCTGCTTGTAGTGGCTGAGCTTCTCCCCGCGGTCGTAACCCTCGGTGGAGTGACTGGGCACCTCGACCAGCAGGGTTGGGTTGACCACCGCGTTGGGATCGATCGACGCGGTCTGGCGCGCCCCGCAGACCACGGTGACGTCGGGGAAGGTCGTGAGATCGGTTGCCTCAATTCGAACTTTGAGATCCGATGACGACACGCGGCAGCGCCCGAGCAGCGCATTCCCGAGCAGCCGCGTCGCCGAGGCGCCCAGATCCGCGTGGGTCGGTGTCCCACCGGCCATCGCGTAGATTTCGCCATCACAGTACTCGAGCTTGACGTTGCTGAGCTCCAGCAGCTCGAGGTACTCCCGATAGCTGTGGTGAACACGCCGGGCAGTCGTCACGAGCTCAAAGTATCACGCCGCTGGTGAGATGGAACACGAGCGCTCGAATGCCGCGACATCAGAGCGGATGAAGCCCCGATGTCGCAGCAAGCACCATCTCGATCATTGCGGCGCGGCCCGCTTGGGCCTGCGCGACTAGTCCTTCCCGGTCTTGCGCAGGAAGTCGTCGTACGAGCCCGGGAAGAAGTCCCACTCGCCGCCCGGCTTGAGCTCGAGCACGTGGGTCGCGACCTCGCTGAGCAGCGCCTGGTCGTGCGCCACCAACACCAGCGTGCCCTCGAACTTCTGCAGCGCCTCCTCGAGCGCTCGGATCGACTCGAGGTCGAGGTGGTTGGT
>CBFGLP010000519.1:0-7547 GCA_965649595.1 uncultured Myxococcales bacterium
CTGACCGTGCAGGCGCTGCGGGCCCAGCTGGTCGCGACCGAGCGCTACTACGACGAGACTCGCAAGGATCAGCGCATCGATCCGCAGGGCTTCCTCAACCAGGCCACCGAGCTGCGCGACGAGATCGCGGCGCTCGAGCTCGAGGTCGCCGAGCTGGAGGCCGAAGTGAAGAAAGAGCAGACGGCGCTGCGCTTCGCCGATCCCTGGGCCGAGGCCCAGCGCGCCGCGGTGGTTGCCTACTCGGACTTCCTCGACCGCGCGTTCGCGGCCTTCCAGCAGGCCAACCCCGACGCCGGCGCGCAGAAGGTCTGGGATCGCGCCAACAAGCTCTTGGCTCGCACCGTCGAGGGCCGCGACCGGCTCGACGACGCTGCCGGTCGCCGGCTGCGGCGGGCGATCCAGATCATCCGCGAAGAGCGGGTCAACCTCGACGCCTACAAGACCGAGCTGGAGGGCAAGAAGACCGACGCGCGCGGCTTGGTCGGCGAGGTCATGCAGGCCAGCTACCGCGACGTGGTCGGCGAGCTCGCCAACCTCGTGACCCGCTCCGAGGTCGGCTTGCTCGACGTCGCCTGGGCGATCCAAGAGGTCGAGTCCGAGGAGATCCGTCGGCTCGAGACCAACCGCGACCGAGACCTGCGCGAGCTCGATCGCGTGCTCGAGCAGGCGCTGGAGGAGGGGGAGGAGCCATGATCGGACGAGGGTGGTCCGAGCGAGGATGGAAGGGGCTGAGCCTGCCGGTGCTGGCCTTGCTCATGTTGGGGCTCGCGCGCCCGGCCGAGGCTTCGAAGCCCGGCGCCGAGAAGGCAACCGAGCTGCCCGGTCGTCCCGGCGAGCCGGGCTCGGGCGTCGGACGCGTCGTAGAAGGCGGCGGAGATCCGATCCGACTTCAGGCCCCGCTGCCTCGTCGGCCGCGCAACGAGGACGAGGCCAAGGCGATCGAGGAGCTCGAGGAGCTCTATTTGCGCTTCGAGGACGCCGCCGTTGCGACCGAGGACACGCTCCGCGATCAGCTGGTGATCGAGGCCCAGACCGGCCGCGCGCTGCTCGAGAAGAGCTACGAAGAGCAGATCCGCGAGCACCAAGCGCAGGCGCGGGTGCTGCGATCGAAGGCGATCGCCCGCTACGAGGACTTCCTCGAGCTGCACCCCAACGACGCCGCGTGGACGCCCGAGGTCGAGTTCCGCCTGGCCGAGCTGCACTTCGAGGACTCGCTCGAGCGCTTCCAACGGCAGGACGATGCTTGGCAGGAGCTGGTCGCCGAGCTCGAGCGGCGCAAGACCGAGGGCGAGGCCAACGTGCCCGAGCCTCCGCCCGCGCCGAAGGTCGACTACCGCCGCTCGATCGAGCTGCTCGGCTCGGTCGTGATCGACTTCCCGCGCTACAACCTCAACGACGCCGCGCTCTATCGCATGGGCGTGCTGCTCTACGAGCAGGAGGAGTTCGACGCCAGCCGGCAAGCCTTCCTCGCGCTCGCGTGCACCAACCGCTACGCGGTCCCGCTGCTCGACGGCAGCAACCTGGTCCCGCCGAGCAGCTTCCGGGCGGGCGACTACTCCAAGTGCACGCCGCTGACCGACAAGAGCGAGTTCGTGGCCGAGGCGTGGTTGCGCGTCGGCGAGCTGCACTACGACGTCGACGAGTTCGATCCGGCGCTCGAGGCCTTCTCACAGGCGCTCGGCGCCCCCGGCAGCTCGCTCTACGCCCCCGCGCTGATCCGCATCGCCTGGACCCACTACCTCAAGCGCGACTTCACCAGCGCGGTCGCTCGCTTCGACGAGTACATCCGCTACGTCGACTCGCTCAAGGGCACGCCGCAGTACGAGTCGGAGGCGGCGTTCCGCAACGAGGCGATCCAGTGGATGGCCAAGTGCTACAACGAGGACGACTGGGATCTGAACGGTCGCCGTGATCGTCCGGCTGGGCTCGGCCGACTCGAGCGGGACTACGCCGCGCGCAAGGACGAGCCGCACGTCCCCGAGGTCTACGCGGCGTTCGCCGATCTGCTCGCGTTCGAGACCGAGTTCCAGCAGGCGATCGAGATCTACGAGTTGGCGCTGGGCCGCTGGCCGCTGGCCGCCGCGGCGCCGGAGATCCAGTTCAAGGTGCTCGAGTCCTGGAAGCAGCTGCGCGAGCCGGCCAAGGTCACCGCCGCGCGCGACAAGCTCGCGACCGATTACCTGCGCGGGACCGCCTGGTACTACGCCAACGAGAGTGATCCCGACGCGATCGAGCGCGCGTTCAAGCTCGCCGAGGACGCCCTGGTCGCGACCGCCGTCGACCACCAGGCCCGCGCCCAGCAGCTGCGCTCGAGCGGCGACGAGGAGAAGGCCAAGCAGGAGTACGCGATCGCGGCGCGGGCCTACGCGGCCTACCTCGAGCGCTTCCCCAACACCCAGAGCTCCTACGAGTACCGCTACAACTACGCGGACTCGCTCTACTACTCGGACCAGTTCCTCGACGCGGCCAAGCAGTTCGCGATCGTCCGCGACTCCAACCTCGACAACCGCCTGCAGGCCGACGCGGCCGAGGGCGTGGTGTCCTCGCTCGAGGCCTACGCCGAGCTCGAGATCGCGGCGGGTCGCTACACGCTGCCCGAGATGCCCAAGGATCCGGCGGCCGGGCCCTACGAGCCGGTCGAGCTGAGCCCGCTCGCCCGCGCGTTGCAGGACGCCTACGACCGCTTCGTCGAGCTGCGCGGCGACAGCGAGGACGCGGCCGAGATCCTCTACAAGTCGGGCGAGATCAGCCAGAAGCACAACCAGTTCGCCGAGGCCCGCGATCGCTTCCAGCGGGTCGTCGATCGCTACTGCGGCGAGGACATAGCGATCAACGCCGGCTACGCGATCATCGACGGCTACACGGTCCAGGGCGACCTCGAGAACACCGGCAAGGCCGTCGAGATGCTGCAGACCAAGGCCTGCGGAACCGGTGACGCCAAGACCGAGTTCGCCGGCAAGCTCAAGTCGATCGGCAACGCGGTGATCTTCCAGGAGGCGCAGCTGCTCTACGAGGCCGGCGAGTACGAGGCCGCCGCCGATCGCTACGTCGCGCTGGTCAACCAGGCGCCCGACGATCCCAACGCCGACAAGGCGCTCAACAACGCCGCCGCCGCCTACGAGGAGATCGGTCGGTTCGACAGCGCGGCCAACACCTACGAGCGGATCTACAAGACCTACAAGCCCTGCTCGTCGCCCAAGCTCAAGGAGGGCGAGAAGTGCAGCGAGTTCGCCGACGAGGCGCTGCTGCGGACCGGCTTCAACCACTCGCGCTTCTTCGAGTTCGAGGAGGCGGTCGCGAAGTACCTGATCCTCGCCGAGGGCCCCGACTACGTTAATAGCGACAAGCGCCTGCTCGCGCTGCGCAACGCGGCGGACCTCGAGGACAACCTCCAGAACTACGAGAAGTCGGCCAAGCTCTACTACGAGGTCGCGCTCAAGGCCGAGACTCCAGCCGAGAAGGCCGAGGCGGTGTTCCGCGCGGCCGAGGTGCTCGAGAAGGCCGGCAACGACACCAAGACCATCGCCGCCTACAAGAAGTACCTCAAGGAGTTCGGTGGCGCCGAGGGCCAGGGGGTCCGCGAGGTCGAGGCTCACCTGCGGCTCGGGCAGCTCTACCGCGACAACAAGGATCGCAAGAAGGCCGTGCAGGAGCTGCAGGCGGCGATCGACACCTTCGCCGCGCGCGGGCTCCAGGCCGGCACGCCCGAGGCGTCGCTACCAGCCGAGGCGCAGTTCATCTTGGCCGAGTACGCGCTCGAAGACGCGATGAAGATCCAGCTCAAGTCGACGAACGAGAAGAAGTTCGAGGCCGAGGTCAAGAAGGCCATCGAGGCGCTGGTCAAGGTGACCGCCGAGTACGACAAGGTCTTCACCTACCGCTCGCTCGACTGGATGCTCGCGGGCATGTTCCGGCGCGGCTACGCGTTCGAGACCTTCGCCAACCAGGTCACCGACGCGCCGGTCCCCAGCTCCCTGCGCAAGGGCAGCGAGGCCTGGTACGCCTACAAGATCACCGTCGCCGACCAGATGGAGCCGATCTATCAAAAGGCGATTGGGCTCTACGAGGAGTGCGTCAAGCGGGGCAAGGAGTTCCGGATCAGCAACGCCTGGACCTCGCGCGCGCTCGAGCGGCTCAACGTCTACAAGGCCTCCGAGTACCCGCTGCTGCGTGACCCGGCCCTGGCTCTCGAACCCGAGGATCGCCGATGACCACCGCATCGCTTCGGACCCTGGCCCTGCTCTTCGTGCTCGTGCCGCTCGCCTGCAAGACCAAGGGCGAGACCGATCAGCCCGGCGAGCTCGAGCTGCCGCCCGAGCGCGAGGTCGCCGACTCTGCGAGCAAGGACAAGGGCAAGGGGAAGGGCAAGGACAAAGATAAGAAGGGCGAGGTCGCCGAGACCGAGTCGCCCAAGCCGAAGGTTCTCGCGCCGCAGGACCGCGACCAGAACCTCGAGAAGTCCAAGATGGAGCGCTCGCGCAAGCAGAGCGCCAAGGCCAAGCTGCTGCTGCGCGAGGGCAAGGACGAGCAGGCGATCACCGAGGCCCGCCAGGCCTTGCGCGAGCACGAGCAGAACGTCGAGGCGATGTTGGTCATCGCCGAGGCGTTCTACAAGCAAGGCAAGCACGGGCTGGTCACCTCGGTCGCCAACTCGATCCTCAAGGTCGATCCCAAGGTCCTCTCGCCGGTCGAGAAGGCCCAGGCCTACAACCTGATGGGCTTCGCCTACCTGCAGGCTGGCCAGCGGACGGACGCGTTCTTGGCGTTCAAGAACGCGGCCGAGACCGACGACAAGAACGCGACCGCCTGGAACAACCTCGGCGTGCAGTACATGTGGAAGGGCGACAGCAAGACCGCCGAGTCTTGCTTCGAGTACGCCACGACGCTCGACGGCAAGTTCGCCGAGGCCTACCTCAACTGGGGGGCATCGCTGCGGGCCAACGGCAAGCTGCCCGAGGCCGAGAAGGCGTTCCTCGAGGCCGGCAAGCTGCGCAGCAGCTGGGCGGAGGTCCACTTCAACTTGGGCGTGCTCTACCTCGACGGTGAGGGCCTCGCCGGGCTCGACCTGCAGAAGCGCTACGAGCAGGCGATCGATCAGTTCGAGCGCTACAAGACGCTGGTCGGGCAGGGCAAGTCCACGCTCGAGCGCGGCACCGCCAAGCACCGCGGACCGACCGACGCGATGGGCAACGAGCTGGTCTCGGTCGCGCAGGCCGACCTCTACATCAAGGCGGCCAACAAGGCGATCGAGAGCGAGCAGCGTCGCAAGGAGCGTGAAGAGAAGCGCAAGCAGAACGAGGGCGAGGCGGCGAGCGAGGCCGAGGCTGGTGAAGCCGAGGCGAGTCCGGCCACGAGCTCGCCGGCGCCGAGCGAGGCGGCGCCGAGCGAGCCGTCGCAGCCGAGCCCAGTACAGCCGAGTCAGCCTGCACCGAGTCAGCCTGCACCGAGTCAGCCCGCACCGAGTCAGCCTGCGCCGAGTCAGCCTGCGCCGAGTCAGCCGCAGAAGCCCGGACAAAAGCCAGCTCAGCCTCCGGCGAGTCAGCCGTCGCAGCCGAGCACGCCATCGCAACCGCCCGCGAGTCAGCCGACGCAGCCGAGTCAGCCGACGCAGCCGAGTCAGCCGCCTGCGAGTCAGCCGTCGCAGCCGAGCCCGAGTCAGCCGCAGAAGCCTGCCCAGAAGCCTACTCAACCGGCACCGGCGCAGCCGAGCCAGCCAAGCGAACCAGAAGCTCCCAAACCTCAAAAACCGAAGGTTCAGAAACCAGGCGCCTGAGGGTGGGGCTTCGAGTCGTCAGATCTTCGAGGATTGCGATCCGTTTCCCGGCCCCCGTTCATGCGATCTGTCTCGCACTTCTCCGGCTCCCTGAGCGCCATGCGCCAGTTCCTGGAGCAGAACCGTGACACAGGGCCCGCAACGAACACTTCCGCAAAGGGCCGCCCCCGATCTAAGATGCCGCCACCCGAGCGGCTGACCACCCACAGTACACCCGTGCAGCCATCAGCTGACAACGGTGCCTGACGATCAACCGCTGCGCGCTACCCTCGCTGGGTTACTTGCGGCGATCGCATCCAAAAACCTCCGAATGCGAGATTCCTCGGAACTTGTGACCGCGAAAGCGGACCGACGCTCGGTCGCTGCGACAAAGTTGTCAGGGGTATCTCACGAACGATGTTGTGCTGGCTCCCCTGGAGCCGTTCACCCCAACCGCGAGATGTGCGCGAAAGCGGAGCAGTGAGGACGAGGATGGCAAAATCGCTGGCTTTTTCAGTCTTGGCAGTCGCTGGGGTTTTGTCTACGATGCTGCTTCCGCGGTGGGCCTTGGCACAGGATCCAACCGCGGAGTCGGCCACGACTACCACCTCGCCCCCTACCACGGACAAGTCGTCCACTACCTCGGCCGGGGGCAAGAAGCGGACTGTGATCGATGACGAGTTCCTCGTCGAAGGCAAGCTGGAGAAACCGAGCGCTTTCTTCGTGTTCAAGCGCTCCGCCCTCGACTACGACTGGGCCCGACTCGACGCGCAATTCACGCCGCTCGTACTCGAGTCCGTTCAAGATCCCCTGTTCTAATCCCTCTCAGCCCGATCGGGCTGACGAAACCCACCCCAGAACGACAACAGCACCACGCCATACTCGGCTTTCTCGGGCCGACCAAGGCACTCGCAGCACACGGGCAACAGCCCTTCAGGAGGACTTTCCGTCATGGGAGATTTCGCAACATTCTACGCAGACGGCGGTGTGTGGATGCACGCCATTGCCCTTTGCGCCGTTCTCGGTCTCGCGGTGTTGATCGAGCGGTTCATCTTCTTGTTCTTCCGCTTCAACATCAACGGTCAGCAGTTCTTCAACCAGATCCAGAAGCTGGTGATGGCGAACAACATCGATCGCGCCATCAAGCTCTGCAATGCGGCTGACAAGGCCGCGCTCGCTCGCGTGATCAAGGCCGGTCTCACCCGCGCCAACAAGACCGAAGCGGACATCTCCTCGGCGATCGAGGAGACGATGCTCGAGGTCGGCCCGGCCATCAACAAGCGCGTTTCGACGATGCCGGCCATCGCCAACATCGCCACGCTGCTCGGGCTAATCGGCACCATCTTCGGCATGTTGGAAGCGTTCGCCGCTGTGGCTGACGCTCCCGCTGACCAGCGTTCGACCGCGCTCGCTCGCGGTATCGGTATCGCCATGAACACCACGGGCTTCGGTCTGATGGTCGCGATTCCGATGCTCGCGGCGCACGTGTTCATCGCCGGTCTCGCCAAGAAGATCTCCGACGAGATCGAGCTCTACTCGGTCAAGCTCGAGAACCTGCTCGCGGCGCGCGTGCGTCACAGCTGATTGATTGAAGTCGTCCGAGTGCTGCACGCCCTCCGGTCGCGGGAGGGAAACATCCTCCCGCGATCGGCCACTGTCCGCTGACAGTCGACGGCATCGGCCATCCCCTCGACGATTGAGAGCCCACCATGCCACGAGCCAGGAAAAACAACGAAGTCAAGGTCGAAGAAGCCAACGTGCTTCCCGTCATGAACATCATGTTCTTGTTGATCCC
>CBFGLP010000520.1:0-2301 GCA_965649595.1 uncultured Myxococcales bacterium
GGCTCGTGGCGCTCTACTGTGGCGAGCTGCCGCTCGCGCTCGCGGCCGGGCACTGCCTGCGCCGGTTCTGGGAGCGCCAGCCCGATCCCGACCGCCTGCTCCTGCGCATGGATGACGCGGGTGAGTTCATTCGCGAGTGGCCGGACGCGGCCGCGGGGCTGCACGTGGTCGATCGTCGGGCCACCGGCCAGGCGTGGTTCTTCGTCGGCTACCCGATCGCGTTCTTGGTCCAGCTCGCCCGCGCGACCGGCAACGCAGCTCACCTCGCGACCGCGCACCTCGGCGCGGCGAAGGGCTTCGCCTCGTTCTTGCTCGAGTCCGGCGACGTGCTGGCAACCGAGCACTTCAGCCACAAGGTCGGCTGGGGGATGGCCCTGCTCGCGCGCAGCACTGGCGACGCTCGCTACCGCGAGCTCGCGCTGACGATCGGACGCGGGATGCTCGAGCGGCAGAGCGAGGCGGGCACGTGGTTGGACGAGGGGCCCGAGCACACCCGCTTCGAGCAGAGCGCCGAGGTGGCGCTGTGGCTCCGCAAGATCGCTACGCTGCTCTGACCGAGATCAGATCACCACGCAGGCGCCGACGTGGTCGTACTCCGGCAGCTCGGGCGTGAGCGGCGTGCACACGCGATTGGGTGGGCATCCGGGCTCTCCCGACTCCACGTCGCAAAAGGGCGAGCAGGTTGGCTCACCGGAGCCGACGCAGACCGTACCGGGTGCACAAGTCGACCCTGAGGGATCGCAGGCCGCACCGATCGGTGAGTCGCCAGCAGGCCAAGCCCCGTCCGGCACACAGAAGTACGTCGGGCCGGAGTAGCGACAGGAGCTACCCTCCGTGCAGCTCCCCGGTTGGCCGAGCGCTGTCAGGGGATCGCAGGTCGGCAGACACAGGTTCATGGCGCCCCAAAAGTAGATCCAGCACTGGGTCGGCCCCTCGCACTGGGGAGCGTCCGGCGTTCCGCCGCAGAAGGGCACGCAGGTGCCTTCCAAGCTGCCCATCGCGCCATGACAAACGCTCTGGCCGTCGCAATCGTCGAGCCCCTGGCCATCGCCGATGCAGGGCTCACCGGGCGCCTGGTCGCCGCTGATCGGCACGCACACGTTCTCGTCAGGCAGGTCGGACTCGACCGCGAGCGCGATGCACTTGTCGCCATCGGGACAGTCCTGCGCGAAGGGATCGCACTCCGCGATCGAGGGCTCGTCGAAGGTGTCGAGGAACACGAGGTTGCCCTCCTCTTCGACCGAATCTCCGTCGTCTGACGAGTCGCTGTTCGACGAGTCGCTGCTCGACGAGTCGCCGACATCGTCGTCGCCCGAGTCCGCGCCTCTCGGCGAGCCGGGACCACACGCGAGCGAGGCTAGGTAGAGCGGGAGCACGCGGGCGAGTCGTAACACTGCGCCAGCATACACCCGGTCGCGGCTCAGCTGCGACGATGTGCTCGCACCCCACTGCCAAACCGAGCCCGCAGCGGCCCGAGCAGCGTGGAGAAGATCCCTACCCCGACGGCGCCGAGCAGCCCGACGCCCAGCATCCACGCGGCGAAGCTGGTGTGCGGGCGACCGCAGACCGTGTACCAGAGCGATCCATCGGCGGGCAGCTCGTCGACGCACGCGAACGAGTAGTCCTCGTCGAAGTCGCGCGCGCACAGGTACTCGTGGCGCGTGCTGCCGGTGATGTCGGTGACCTCGACATAGCACTCACCAACCAGCTGGTGCACGCCCGTGCTCACGTGCGTGGCGGGATCGAAGGCGGCCATGATCGCGGTCAGGGTCGCGAAATAGAAGATCGCCGCGCCGAGCAGCAGGCGATCGCCCGCCCGCGCCGGCTCGGGGCTCAGCGAGCGCCGCCCCCACACGACCAAGCCCGCGTAGACCAGCACGCAAGCGATGAACGCGACGTAGCCCGGCGTGCCGCCGTCGAGCTGCTGCAAGACCGTCATTTGCAGCATCATCAGCAAGGTCGTGAACGCGGCGACCATGCCCAGGCCGATCGCAAAGCCCCGGCCCGAGACGGCGGGATCACGGGTGATCGCCCGATCGATCAGCCACGAGAACGCCGAGACGAAGGTCAGCACCCACAAGCTGCTGCTGATCGGCGCGCCGAGGATCCGCACGGCGATCGGCGCGTCGGTGTCGTGCCACGTCCACCACAGGAATTTGGCCCCGACGATGTCGTAGGGGGCGTAGAACAAGCACGCAACGATCCCAGTCAGGGCCGCCTGCGAGATCGGTCGCAGCCGCAGCCGTCGGACCGCGATCGTCGGGTAGTACATGAAGCAGACGTAGACGCAGGGGATGTAGA
>CBFGLP010000521.1:0-11825 GCA_965649595.1 uncultured Myxococcales bacterium
GCATGCCCGGAGGACCTTGCATGCCCGGAGGACCTTGCATGCCCGGAGGACCTTGCATGCCCGGAGGACCTTGCATGCCCGGAGGTCGACCCGGCGGGCCCTGCATGCCCGGAGGACCTTGCATGCCCGGAGGACCTTGCATGCCCGGAGGTCGACCCGGAGGACCCTGCATGCCCGGAGGACCTTGCATGCCCGGAGGGCCCTGCACCCCAGGAGGACGCCCGGGCGGGCCCATCACACCACCGACGTTCATGCCCGGAGGACCCTGCATGCCAGGCGGCGGCCCACCCACGTTCACGATCGGCTGGGCCAGAGGCTGCTGCGGGCTGGCACCAGCGCCGGCTTCGTCGGGGAGCACCTTGAGCGTCCAGCGGGCGACCACGACCTCGTCACCCGGCTTGAGCGCGGTCGGCTGCACGACCTTGCGTCGGTTGAGGTACGTGCCGTTCGTCGAGCCGAGGTCCTCGATCAGTAGGCCATTGGGACCTTGGCTGATGCGGCAGTGCTGGCTCGAGATGCCGGCAGTCTGCAAGCGTAGGTCGCTGCCCTCGCGCCGACCGATGGTCACGGTCGGTCGATCGAAGGTCATCAACCGTGGTGGCTTGCCGTCTTCGCTGAGCGAGATGCGAATCATGGCGCTGGTGAGGCGCTGCCTCGGGCGTGAGACTAACCCGTCGATCGCCCGACGATCCACGGCGTCGATCGACGTCACCGAGCCCGCGCCAGCGACCAGCCACGTGGGACCCACCGGCAGTCGGCACCCTCCCTTCGGCGGGTGCCGGAATCGACGACTCGGCATCTCGGCCGCGGGCGGGCGACTCGGAGGTTTCTTGCTGGCGAGCCGCGACGCCGCGAGACTCCCAGCGTGTCGAGCCATCCGCCGGGGTCGGAGCGCTGGCGAGCCGCACGAGCGGCCGGCCTGCGACCGCGCTCGCGCTGGCTGGTGCTCGCAATGATCCTGAGCGTGCTGTTGGTCTCGCTCGGGACGGTCGGCGAGCGGTTGACGGACAGCACGGGTGCCGCGCTCGCACGCGCGTTCACGGACGGGACCTCGGGCTCGGGAGAGCGCGCAGGGATCCTCGTACTAGTGGGGGTGCCCTTGCTCGTCGCGGGGGTCGTGGGGATCGCTCGGTCCTTCCGCGGTCGCAGCCCCAGGCTGCGCCCGGGGATCGATCCGCGAAACCTCGCGCTCCCGGCTGGCGTGATCGTGCTGTCGACGGTGGTGGGGGCGCTCGTGATCGTGGCGCAGATCGAGCCGGTGCTGGCTGCGGCGGCTCGCTCGGTCGACGCTTCCCCTGCCGCGCTGAGCCTGCTGTGGATCGCTTGGGCCCGGCGCGTGGCCGTGGCAGCGCTCGTCGTCGTTATCTCGCTCGGACTACTCGAGTGGCTGGTCAGCCGGCTCCGGCTGTGGCACGCGTTGCATCTGACCCCCGCGCAGCAACGCGAGCTGGCGCGCGAGCGTCCGCGCAAGCCCCGAGCGCGCTGACGAGATCGATCCCGTGAGCCCCTTCGAGCCCAGCGAACCCGACCCGCCGGCCCCCGAGCGCATGATCGACGTCGCGGTCCCGGTCGCGCTCGATCGCAGCTTCTCGTATCGGGTCCCGGAGGAGCTCCCGGTCCCGCGCCCGGGGACCCGTGTGCTCGTGCCCTTCGGCCAGCGCGTGCTGATCGGCGTCGTTCGGCCCACCGCGGTCCCGCTCGCGCCCGACGAGGCGGTCGAGCTGCGCGAGATCTTCGACCTCTTCGATCCAGTCGACGCACCCGCGCTGCCCGAAGATCTCGTGCAGCTCTGCGAGTGGATCGCCGATTACTACGTCGCGCCGATCGGCGAGGTGTACCGGCTCGCGCTGCCAGGCGCCGCGATGGGCGTCGACGCTCGACGGGCGAGCCTGTCCGAGGCGGGTCGAGCGTGGCTGACCGAGCAGGCCGGCCGCGAGGGGGGCCCGCTGCTCGAGCGCCTGGCCGATGAAGCGGTCGACACGAGCCAGCCTGCGCTCGCGCTCGACGCTCACGATCGGGCCTTGCTCGAGCTCTTGCACGAAGCTGGCAAGCCGCTCGCCGTCGCCTCGCTCACGCGGGCGCCTCAGCGCGGGCGTTCGACCGCGGAGCCCCGGGACAAGCGGGAGCCCCGGGACAAGCGGGAGCGGGGCGCTGCTCCGATCCCCGGCGTGCTCAAGCGCCTCGTCGCGCTGGCCGAGCTGGGTCTGATCGAGATCGACGCGGGCGAAGCCGAGGATCGTTCGGCGCGGACGGAGCCGCACTACCGGCGCACCGATCGGCTGCGTGGCGGCAGCACCGACGAGCCCGCGCTCAAGGAGGTGCTCGGACGCAGCAAGCAGCGGCGGGCGCTGCTCGACTACCTCGAGCTGCAGGACCCGGACACCTTCACGCCGCTGTCGGAGCTGCGCGGGCCCTTTCCCCGCGTCCGCGAGCTGATCGAGCCGCTCGTCGAGGCGGGGCTGGTGGTGGTCGAAGACCGGCTGCGCGAGCTGGATCCCTTCGCCGAGGCGCCGGTCAGCGAGGCGAACGAGCTACCAGAGCTGACCGCGGATCAGTCGCGTGCTGTCGAGGGGCTCCGTGCCGCGCTCGATCGGGGCCGCTTCGCCGGGGTGCTGCTGCACGGGATCACCGGCAGCGGCAAGACCGAGGTGTACCTGCGGTTGATCGCCACGGTCCGCGAGCGGGGAGGCGGGGCGATCGTGTTGGTGCCGGAGATCGCCTTGACCCCGCAGCTGGCCGAGCGCTTTCGGGCGCGCTTTGGCGAGCAGGTGGCCGTGCTGCACAGCGGGCTGACGGCCCAGCAGCGGCTCGACGCTTGGGCGCACATCCGAGCGGGACGGCGCCCGATCGTGATCGGGGCGCGCTCGGCCATCTTCGCTCCGGTGCCCGAGCTGCGGGCGATCATCGTCGACGAAGAGCACGATGGCTCGTTCAAGCAGGAGGAGGGCGTCCGCTACAACGCACGCGACGTCGCGCTCGTGCGCGGGCGCAGCCGCGACGCCGTCGTGGTGCTCGGCTCGGCGACGCCCTCGCTCGAGAGCTGGTACGGGGTCCGCGAGGGCCGGCTGGCGCTGTGGTCGTTGACCTCGCGGCCGACCCCGCGGCCCTTGCCCAAGGTCGAGGTGGTCAGCCTGCGAGAGCACCTCCCGGATCCACAGACGCTGCTGAGCGCGAAGCTTCGGCAAGCATTGCTCGAGACCGTGGAGCAGGGGGAGCAGGCGATCTTGTTCTTGAACCGGCGGGGCTATACGACCTCGCTCGCGTGCGAGAGCTGCGGGTCGTTTCAGCAGTGCCCGGATTGCTCGGCGCCCGCGATGACCTATCACCTTGGCCGCAATCGCTTGATGTGTCACCTGTGCGGGCACATCGAGGCCGCGCCGCAGCGGTGCTTGGCGTGCGGGAGCGATCGGCTCGAGCACGGGCAGGCAGGCACTGAGCGGGTAGAGATTGCGCTGGGGAATGATCTGCCGGGGGTGAGGCTGCTGCGGCTGGACCGGGATACTTCCCGAGGGAAGGCGCTGCTGGATCGGCTGGCGGCATTTCGGCGACGAGAGGCGGACGTGCTGATCGGCACCCAGATGCTCTCGAAGGGCCACGACTTCCCTGGCGTGACGTTGGTCGGCGTGCTTCGGGCAGACCAGGGGCTGGCGCTGCCCGACTTTCGGGCGACAGAGCGCGTGTTCCAGCTGCTGACTCAGGTTGCTGGCCGAGCCGGTCGGGGCGAGCGAGCGGGGAGGGTGATCGTGCAGACCTTCGCACCGGATCATCCGGCCATCTATTACGCCCGAACGCATGACTTCGAGGGGTTCGCGGCCCACGAGCTGGCGGCGCGACGCAAGGCCGGGAATCCGCCGATCGGGCATCTGGCGTTGGTGCGGATCAGCGGAGAAGAGCGCGCACGCGTAGAAGATCGGGCGAGTGACCTTGCCCGAGGGACGCGAGAGCTGGTCCGACGGATCGTCGCGCGCGAGGGCGTGGGTCCGGATCCGCTCGTCAGTGTGCTGGGGCCCGTGGATTCGCCGATCGAGCGGATCAACCGTCGGCATCGCATGCAGATGCTGCTGCGGGCCTCGAACCGGGGGCCGCTGCGATGGGTGTTGAAGCACTTGCGCCGAGAGCTGGGCGAGCGGGGGCGCGGGCGATCTAGCACCGTAGCCCGGGTGGACGTCGATCCGCACTCGCTGCTTTGAGGACACGTCTCGGGATCCCCCGAGACATGGCCGAATCGCCGCTTTTGGCGTCTTCGGCGACATGTCCTGCTGGAACGCAGCGACCGAGCATTTGCGCATCGCAGCGAGCAGCCGCGTCCATGGATGATAACCCGACGCGCGAATGTCGACTCGGGCCATCATTGCGCTGTGCGCTTGTGCCTGGCTGCTCGCGTGCCCGAATTCCCCCAGCGCAGATTCGGGCGGCGGCGAGGCGGCTGGCCGCGAGGCCAAGGACGCGGCACCTTTCGACTATTGTAATGGGCTGCCCACTGATCCTGCCTGTTATGCAGACAAGCGCGATCCCGAGTCCGAGCGGGTGGCCCTGGCAATGGCGATCGCGGATCGTCACATGCAGACGCACCCGGCGACCCAACGATCGTGGAATTGGGTCCCGGCCGTGTTCATGCTCTCGCTGACCGAGCTCTACCGCGTGACCGGCGAGGCTCGGTTTCTGGAGCACTACCAGGCGTGGATGGATCATCACATGGCCGAGGGCTACGCGATGTTCAACAGTGACCGGTGTGTTCCGGCAGCCGTCGCGGCCGCGCTCTACGCCGAGACCGGCGATCCAGCCTATCTCGACGTGCTGAGCAGCGTCGATACTTACCTCGGCGAGGTCGCGCTGCGAGACGAGGATGGTGCGCTCAACCACTTGGGCAGCGTCGAAGCCGAGGGAGGCGTGACGCTGTGGATCGACTCGCTCTTCATGCTCGGTACCGTGATGACTCGCTGGGGCGAGCTGCGCGACGATGAGGCGCTGCTCGACGACATTGGCCTGCAATTCACCCTGTTTGCGGGACATCTGCAGGATCCCTCCGGTCTCTTCGTGCACGCCTACCAGTGGAAGGACGTCGATTCGACGATCTTCTGGGCGCGCGGAAACGGCTGGGTGGCCGCGTCCGGGCCCGATTATCTGCGCGCCCGCCTGCTGCGAGCGGAGCCGGACGCGGAGGTCGAGGCGATCATGCGTGATCAAGCGCGCGCGATCGTCGAGACGCAGGATCCGAGCGGATTGTGGTGGAGCGTGATCAATCGACCGGGCGAGATCTATCTCGAGACCTCGGGGAGCGCGTTGATGGCCTACGGCTTGGCCCGGGGCTACCGATATGGCTTCTACGATGCCGACGTGCTGCCCACGATCGAGCGGGCAGTGGCAGGTATCGAGGCCCGCGTCGCTCGAGACCCGCACGATCGCCCCTATGTGACGGGGATCTCGGGACCGACGAACCCGGGTGGCTTCGATGATTATGCCAAGATCGAGCTCGTCGACGACACGAGCTATGGTGCGGGGGCGGTCATCCTCTTGCTGCTCGAGAGCTCCGGGCTTCCTGCTCAGTGAGGTGGAGATCCATGCGATTAGCCACCCCGGTCAGCCTCATCTTCGCCGTCTCGCTCTGCTCCGCGCTCGCTTGCGTCGGCGAGCCCGCTGGTGACGAGGTGTTGCGTGACGAGCTCGCCAGCGAGAGCGCGCCGTCCGAGCTGCTGCACGACGATCACGAGGAATTCTCGCTCGCCGAGATCATCGAGCTCAACGACAACGGTGCGTGGTCATGGTTCATGGACGAGCGGGTGATCGTCCACGATGACAGGCTGATCGTCGGCTCGGTTCGCGCGGTCGGGAAATTCAAGCCCAACAAGGGGCAGGAGGGCTGGGGCAACGTCGAGGTTGCCACCTACGACATCGTCGATGGCCGGGTCGACAAGGTGATCTTGCATGAGCAATTCGAGCAGGATGATCACGACAATCCAGCGTTCCTCGTGCGCGACGACGGCCGGTTGCTCGCCGTCTACAGCAAGCACGCGGCCGAGCGGCTCGTCTATTTCCGGGTGTCGGCCCCCGACGATCCGCTGACTTGGAGCGAGGCCGCGACCTTCACCTCGCCCGGCGTGGAGGCGGAGCGGCGAGGCGATAACGTGACCTATTCGAACCTGTTTCGTTGGCCGAGCGGACGAATATACAACTTCTACCGCGGCTTCGATCATGACCCCAACTACATGTTCTCCGACGATCAGGGCGAGACCTGGACCTACGGCGGCCGCTTGCTCGAGGGCTACGATGGCTATGGCCCCTATCTGAAGTATGCCTACCAAGCCGGCGGGCGCCTGCACTTCATAGCCAACGAGGATCACCCGCGCGAGCACGACAACAGCGTCTTTCATGGCTACCTCGAGGGCGATATCATTCATCATTCGAATGGCGAGGTGATCGCTCCGCTCAGCGAGACCACCGACCCGAGCGCGGCGGTCTGGGATCTGACGCCGGTGTTCCTCGGCGACGCCGACAATGCCGCGTGGGTGATCGACATCGAGCTAGACGCCGACGGTCACCCCTATGTTGCGTTCTCGGTCCAGCGCGACGGGGCCTGGATCCCGCAATACATGGGCGGCTCGGACCTGCGCTATTTCTACGGCCGCTGGGACGGCAAGGCCTGGTCGACCGAGGAGATCGCGCTCGCCGGGACTCGGCTCTATCCAGGTGAGGACGATTATTCCGGGCTCGTGGCGCTCGATCCTCGTGATCCGGACATCGCCTATATCTCGACCGACGTCGATCCTGTCGGTGGCCAGCCGCTGATCAGCCAAGCCGACGGCGAGCGCCACTACGAGCTGTTTCGTGGGCGCCGGACCGACAAGAGCTGGACCTGGGAGCCGGTCACGGCCAACTCGCGCTTCGATAACCTGCGTCCAATCGTACCAAAGTGGGCCGACGAACGGACCGCGCTGGTGTGGATGCGCGGCGAGTACCGCTACAATCACGGGGAGTGGACCACGAGCGTCGCGGCGATGATCCTCCCACGAGTCGATGGCTGACAGCGAGGCGGCGAGCGGCGTGACGAGCAACTCCGCGTCGCCTGCCGCGCCCCCCGACTAGTAGCCGGAACCTTGCGCCCATACCGTCCAGCGAAGCGGTCCTTCGCCATGGGGCGGCGACGCTCGAGGACCGTGGGACAATCCGGGGGCGGATCATGCCGCTGCCCCTGATCGAGATCTTCGAGCTCCTCGCACCTCTCGGGGTGGCGTTCGGCGCGATTTGGGCAGGCAAACGGATCGATCGCGCGCAGGCCGAGCGCGAGCAGGCGGCCGCGATCGAGCTCGAGCATCGCATGCTGCTGGATCAGGCCGTGGTCGCCTTGGCCTGGGCGTTCGAGATCGAGGTGCTGCGAGATCGGGCTGACATGGCCGAGCGCTCGACCATGCGGAGCATCGTCGTCAAGGGCACGCACGAGGGGCAGACCTTCGTGGTCGAGCTCGCGCCCTCGGGTTGGCAGGCGGAGATCGAGCTACAGCCGATCCTCCCGCGCGGTGTCGGCATTCATGCCGTCGACGCCTCGTTGGAGGGTGAGCGGCGACCGATCGGCCACCGAGACTTCGATCGTCGCTACTTCGTGCTGCCGGCCGACGCAGGAGCTCGGCTGCCGCCGGGCGTGGTCGAGCTGCTCGCGCGAACGCCCTTGGACAGGCTCGGGGTCGTGGGCGGCAGGCTCGAGATCGAGGCGCTCGATCGTCCGCTCGTCGACTCGCTGCGTGCGATCGAGGCGCTGCCGGCTGCGGGCTCGCGGTCGGGCCCGCCGCTCGTGCGACCCGAGCCGCGGCTGATCCACGAGCTGCGTACGGCGCTCACGCTCGCGCGAGGGCTCGAGACCAGCGCTGGGAGCCCCACGGGGCGCTCGATCGAGGGGATGACGTGATCGTGCTTCGATGGTTGCTGCTCGCCAGCGTGGTCTATGCGATCTATCGCGGTCGCAGGCTCCCCGGTGCTCTGCTCGCGCTGCCACACGGCGACGACGAGCAGCAAGACGCCCGCATCGAGCAGCTCGGTCGGGTGCTCGCGCGAGGGCTGGGTCTCGAGCGCAGCGATCGCTCGCATCGTCGCCAGAGCCTCACGCTCGCGGGTCAGCTCGACAGCCCGAGTCGCCGCTTTGCTGGCGAGGGCGGTCGCAGCTGCGAGCTGCGGCTCGGCCCGCGGGGCTACGTGGTCGTGGTGGGCTCGCTCGCGCGACTGCCGAGCCCGATCGTGATCCGTCGGCTCGCTCCCGACGCGCCGCGCTCGGCCGACGACACTCGCGCGCACCGGGTCGTGCTCGGTCGGGTACGGGACGAGGTGCCGCTCGGGTTGGTCCCGGCGCTGCTCTCGGTCTGTGACGAGCGAGTCGAAGGGCTGCGGCTCGAGGGTGATCGCCTCGAGCTCGCGCGCGAGGTCTCGCTGCGCGAGCTTGCCGATCGTCCCGAGGAGGTGGTCGCCTTCGTCAAGCGCGGCATCGCGTTGGTCGAGCGGCTCGAGCACCGGTTCAGGACCGGGTGACCCGGCAGCGCTCGTGCGTGAGCGCGGGAGACTGCGCGTCGGCGCAGGGGAGTCGAGCGCTCGGTCGATTGCCGGCTTCGCGGTAGACTCCCGCGCCGTGACGCCGGAGATCCTGATTGTCGGCGACCCGGCTCGACGCCGCGACCTCGCCGACGCGGTCACTGCCCTCGGCTACGCAGCGTCGTTGTGCCAGCCGCGGGAGCTCAACCGGCGCGTGCGGACCAGCAACCCTCCGACGGCGATCCTGGCCTGCATGAGCGACACCGATCCGGACGTGCTGCTCGCCGGGCTTCGTCGCACCCGTGCGGGCGCCGGGATCCCGGTGATGCTCTACGGTCGGCTCGGCGGCAACCTCCGCGATCTCGCCGACGTGCTCGATCTCGGGGCCGATCACTTCCTCGAGGAGCCCGCCTCCGAAGGCGAGCTGCGCGAGGCCCTGCTGCACTACGCGGGGCCGGCAACCCGCGAGCCCACGCCCAATCGCGAGAGCCCGAGCGCGCGCGAAGGGCAGGCCGCCCGCGAGGGCACGTCGCGACTTGGCCGGCCCCCCAGCACCCCCGACTCGAGGGGTCGGACTGGCCGGACCGAGCGGCTCGATCGTGAGGGGCCGGATCGAGCCAGCCGGAGCGGTCGCGATCCCAGCGAAGGGACAATCCGTCGCTTGCCGCGGCCGGGCGAGCTGGCGAAATCCGGTGAGGACGAGCGCAGCCCTGACGTCCGAGCCGGGACCAGCCGTCGTGCCCGGCTGCCGAAAGAAGACAGCCGTCGCCGCGAGCCGATGCTCGGCGATCTCCACCGCACGCTCGATCGGCTCGAGGCGCGGCTGCGGGGCCGTGAAGACTCGGACCCGGAGCTGGCGGGCCTCGGGCTCGACTCGATCCCCGACGTCGAGCCCGAGCACGACGCGCTCGACGACGACGAGCTGCCCTTGGTCACGGAGATCGGCGATCACCTGCGTGGCCGCGGTGGCGAGGTGTACGAGCCCGTTCGCGGCGACGAGCCGCTGCCGAGCTACGGGCGACGAGCGAGCGCTCGCGAGCTCGAAGAGCGCCCGCTGGCAGCACGCGGCACCGCAGCCAAGCGGCCCGATACGACCGAGCGACTGCCCGAGCGAGGGCCGAGCGAGCGAGGTCGCGTAGCGAGGCGGGACGATGCGGAGCCCGAGCAAGCGGGCGATCCTCATGGCGATCCGCGGACCGCCGAGAGCCGCAGCGCCGTGCTGCTCGGACGGCGACCCGAGCGAGCCGCTCGGCCTGCGTCCAGCGATCGCTTCTCCGATCCCGGCGAGCGCGGCGAGCCCTGGCCGAGCGCCAATCCGGCTCCTCGGACCCGAGCGGCCGAACCAACTCGCTCGCGCCCCGAGCCGCGGCGAGCCGATCCTCGCGCAGACTCGATGGCTGATCTGGTTGGCGGGCTCGCTCGCGAGTTCGAGCGCGACGACGACCGCGAAGAAGACACTGGCCCCGCGCCGCCGCCCGATCGGCTCGACCGTGCTCGCAGCGCCACTGCTTGGGTCGAGCCGCCGACACGCTCGGCGTCCTCGGGTCGTCCGGTGTCCACGGCTCGCGCGACTCGACCCGCGCGGCCGGAGGAGCGCGGCGCTAGGTCGAGCGCGCGTGGGCCGGACTCGCCGGAGTCGACGCAATCGATCCGGTCGAGCCGACGAGACCTCGACTCGCCGGAGTCGACGCAATCGATCCGGTCGGGCCGGCGCGGGCTGGACTCGCCAGAGTCGACCCAGTCGATCCGGCTAGGCCGGCGTGGGCTCGACGAGCCCGAGCCGGAGCGCTCGGCTCGACCGAGCGCCCGCGCGTTCGAGGAGCCAGACCTCGACCGCGGCCGCGAGCGAGCCCGTCCTTCGACCACGCGCAGCGCCTCGCGTCCGGCCCCGCGCATCGATCCCACGCTGCGCGAAGCCGGCAAGCTGGGCGAGATCGACGTGCCGCGCCTGCTCTGGCAGCTGCACGGCCAGCGCTTCACCGGGCGCCTGCGCCTGCATCGGCAGCGGGTCGAGAAGCAGCTGTGGCTCGAAGCCGGCGAGCTGGTGTTCGCGCGCAGCAACGCCGAGCAGGACCGCTTGATCGATGGCCTGCTTCAGCGCGGCGTGCTGACTCGCTCGCAGTACGAGACCGCTCGGCGGCTCGCGGCCAAGGAGCCGCGCCGCGCCGGTCAGCTGCTCGTCGACGCCGGCTTCCTCAAGCCGCACGAGCTCGACCTCCTGCTGCGCGACCACTTGGCCCGGGTGATCGACTCGAGCTTCTCTTGGACCGATGGCAGCTGGAGCACGGAGCCCGGCGAGCGAGTCGACGAAGCGGTCTTGCTCGACGCGCCGCTGGCCTTGCTGCTCTACGAGGGGGTCCGTCACCGCTTCGAGCTCGACGAGCTCGACCAGCTCCTGCGTCGCTCGGCCGGTGCTGGGGGGAGCCCGAGCCCGCGCTTGCTCGACGCTCGTCGGATCCCCGAGCTGACCGAGCAGCTCCGCTTGCTGCCCGAGGAGCAGGCCCTGCTCGCGCGCCTCGACGGGCGCACGAGCCTCGCCGCGCTGGTCAGCGAGGGGGCCGACGCGCTGGATCTCCACGCGCTGGTTCACGTGCTCGAGATCATGGCGGCCGTCGAGCTCGATGTTCCGCCGACCGAGCGGGCCGACGAGTTCGGGCTCGCGACGAAGGGTGCTCACGATCCCAGCGAGATCGATCGCGAGCGGATCCTCGAGCGCCTGCGCCTCGCTCGCGAGGCCGACTACTTCGAGCTGCTCGGGCTCGGCCGTGACGCCGCCCGCAGCGAGATCCGCCACGCCCACGCCCAGCTGAGCGCGAGCTTCTCCGACGACGTGATCGAGCCCCAGACCCGTGTCCGCCACGCGCTCGAGCTGAGCGAGCTGCGGACCGCCCTCGACGAGGCGCTCGATATCCTCGGTGACGACGCGATGCGCTCGGCCTACCTCGCGCACATGCAGGAGCCTGAGTGACCAACGACTCCAACCGTTTGCGGGCCGTGTTCATGGGCTCGCCCGAGTTCGCCCTGCCCTCGCTGCGCGCGACGCATCACCGCTGCGAGCTGGTGCTGGTCGTCAGCCAGCCCGATCGTCCCGCCGGTCGCGGTCGCAAGCTGACGCCGCCGCCGGTCAAGGTCGAGGCGCAGCGGCTCGGCGTCGAGGTGATCCAGCCGACCAAGGTCAAGAACGGCGCGCTGCGGGCTCTGCTCGAGCCCTACGCGCCGGACGTGATCATCGTAACGGCCTACGGTCGGATCCTCCCGCGCGACGTGCTGGAGCTGCCGCGCTACGGCTGCATCAACGTGCACGCGTCGCT
>CBFGLP010000522.1:0-5173 GCA_965649595.1 uncultured Myxococcales bacterium
CCGACCGCCGAGCCACTTCCTCCGTCCCCGCGCCTGCGCGACCGCGTGGCCGTGATCTGCTTCTTGCTGCTCTTCCTGATCCCGATGTTCCTGCGCGCGACCGTGCTCGAGCGGTCGATCCCCGGCACCCCTCGCACGCTCGCCAAGCTGCACAACATCGCCTGTCTGTTCGAGCACAAGCCCGAAGGGTGGAGCAGCTACTACGTCCAGGTGCTCTACCCCGGCGAGCGCGAGTGGACCACGCTCGACCAGCGCGAGCTCTTTGGTCTGCAGCCCTTCGGTCGCCGCACGCGAATGCATCGCTTGCTGATCGAGTGGGGCGCCAAGCCGAGCGAGCGGACCCGGCACATGGCCAGCTGGGTGGTCGAGCAGCACGAGGCCCGCCACCCCGAGCTGCCGCCGGTCACCGCGGTGCGCTTCGCTCAATCGTGGACCGTGCCGACCCGAGACGAGCCGCCACGGCATGGCTGGCAGCAGCCCGAGTGGATTCGAGTGCCGCCCAAGCAGCGTCGGGTCGTCGCCGTCTACATGCGTGACGAGCTGCTCGGGCAAGCCGAGGTGCCGCGATGAGGCCGCTGAGCGAGCGTTGGCAGCGGTTCTGGTACGCGGGGATCGATCCGATTCAGCTCTCGGCGTTTCGCCAATTGTTCCTGTCGACCATGCTGATCTACTTCGCGGCCTGGTCCCTCCACGCGCAGGAGTGGCTGACCCCGATCGGCTATCACCCCGACCCCGCGCTCGATCCGATCTATTCGCCCCAGCTGCCGCTCTTGTCCCCGGGCGCGCTGCCCTTCGTCGGCGCGCTCGTGTTTGGCTGCTTGGTCGCCGACCTGCTCGGGTTCGGGCGCCGGTTCACCATTTGGGTCCTGTGGACCGCCGCGCTCTACGTGATGCTCGTCGACCCGATCGCCGCGTTCACGATCAACCGGCTGTTCGTGATTGGGCTGCTGATCCTCGCGCTCGCGCCCGAGCCGGCGGGCGAGCAGCCGAACCACACACAGATCGCGTGGCCGGTCCGGATGCTGCAACTGACCGTGGTCGTGCAGTACTTCGCCGCGGGCTTGTGCAAGCTGATCCGCGGGGATTGGCTGAAGGAGAGCGACGTGCTGTGGACGCAGATGCAGGGCGTCTACATGACGGACTTCGCCGCGTGGATGGTGCGCGAGCTGCCGGACTGGGGGTGGATCGTGCTCGAGCAGTCGGCGCTGTGGTTCGAGCTGCTCGCGCCGCTGTTGTTCGCGATCAGGCGGCTGCGACCCTGGGCGCTGATCGTCGGGGTGGTGATGCACCTCGTGATCGCGGCCGGGATGGCGCAGCTGATCTACTTTTCGCTGCAGATGGTGTGCTTCTACGTGCTCTTCGTCCCGCCACAGTGGTTGCGCAAGCTCGTGCCAGGGGCCCCTGATTCGCAAGCCGCGGCTGCGTCTGGGCCATGAGTCGTTCGGGTGAAGGTTGTGATACCTTCACGCCGCTCCATGCAGCCCCCGCCGAACCAGCCCGTGCAGCCGCCCCCCTCGGGCGGATGGGCGCAGGCCGACCCGCACGCGCTCCAGCACCACGGCATCGGCCGCCCCGACGGCTACGGCCCCGAGCAACAGGTCTTCTGTCCGACCTGCGGTGCCCCGGTGACTTTCCGTGGGACCGCGGTCTCGGCCGTGTGCGAGTACTGCGACAGCACCGTCGTCCGCACCGGCGTCGACGTCCGCCTGATCGGCAAGGTCAGCGCGCTGGTCGACAACGGCACGCCCGTGCTCCTGCACTCGCGCGGGGTGTTCGACGGCATCCCCTTCGAGGTCGACGGTCGCCTGCAGGTCCAGTACGAGCGCGGGATCTGGAACGAGTGGTACCTGAGCTTCGCCGACGGGACGATCGGCTGGCTCGCCGATGCACAGAATCAGTTCGCGATCGTGCGCCCAATCGATCCGGCGAGCGTCGCCGATCGAGTGCCGCGCTTCGATCAGCTCAGCGCCGGGCAGGTGCTGACGATCGCCAATCGAGAGGTCGTCGTCGTCGACTTTCGCGGCGCCGCCTACAAAGGCGCCGAGGGGCTGCTGCCCTTCGAGGCCGAGCCGGGCATGACCTTCTACGGGGCCGACATGCGCGGCTTCAATGGCGAGTTCGTCACGCTCGACTGGGGGACCGAGCCCTACCATCAGCGACCCACGCCCTACCTCGGCCGCTCCGTCTCGCTGAGCGAGATCAAGCTGTTCCCGCTGCGTCGCTTCGAGAGCTGGCCGCCACCGCAGCCGCCTCGCTGAGCGCTCGTGTACCCGGAGATCGACGTGAATCAACCCGCGCCGCCGCCCAAGCTGTTTCGCGAGGAAGCCAAGACCGGGGCCGTGCAGTGCCCGGCCTGCGGCGCCCCGATCACGCTGCGGGGCTTTGGCGGCATCGAGCAGGTCACCTGCTCGTATTGCGGGACCACGCTCGAGCCCGAGCCCGACGGCGCGCTCGAGATCATCCAGCAGGCTGCTCGCCAGCGGCGGCCCTCGATGCTGCCGCTCTACGCCCGGGGCGAGTTCGAGGGCGCGACCTGGGAGATCATCGGCATCACCTGGCGCGAGGTCGTTGCCGAGGGCATGACCTTCCCTTGGCAGGAGTTCCTGCTCTTCAACCCCTACCTCGGCTATCGCTGGCTGATCTACTCGATGAGCGACGGGGTGTGGAGCATCGGCGGGCCCTTGCCGGGCGCCGCCAAGCTCGAGCCGGGGATGTGGCCCAAGGTCCACTGGGCGGGCGAGGCCTACAAGCACTACACCGGCGGAGCCGCGCGCACGACCTACGTCGAGGGCGAGTTCCCATGGCAGGTGCTGGTTGGGGACGTCGCGCAGACCAACGACTATGTCTGCCCGCCCAAGCAGATCTCGATCGAGGTCCAGCAGACGCAGCGGGGCACCGACGTCAACTTCACGCTGATGCAGCCGCTCCCGGCCCGCGAGGTGTGGGCGGCGTTCAAGCTGCCCGGCGAGCCGCCGCCCGAGACGGGCATCCACCCGGCCGCGTCCAACCCCGTCGCGGCCAACACCCGCTTCTTCGTGCTCTCGGCGGCGCTGCTGTTCGTGCTCTGGGTGATCGCCACGATCGCCTACTCGAGCTCACGCGACAACGCGCAGGTCTGGTCGGGGACCATCCGACCCGGCGAGGTGATCAGCCAGGAGATCACGATCGGCGAGCCCGGCAAGTCGACCACCCTCGACGTCGAGCTGCGGGCGGCGGGCATGAACAACTCGTGGGCCTACGCCGACGTGCTGCTGATCAATCCCAAGACCGAAGAGGCGCTCGCGCTCGGCGTCGATGTCGAGTGGTACAGCGGCGTCGAGGGGGGCGAGTCGTGGTCCGAGGGGCACAACCCCAACAGCCAGAAGATCGGTGGGGTCGAGGGCGGCACCTACCTGCTGCAGATCAACCCGCAGTTCGACCCCGGCGGTGATCCGGCCGACTCGATCACGCTGACGATCAAGCGGGACGTGCCGCTCACCCGCTACGTCTTCCTGCCGCTCTTGGTGATCCTCGCGTTCCCCTTGGTCCACTTCATCCGCCGCGCCGCGTTCGAGAAGCGCCGCTGGGCCAACAGCGATCACGCGCCCGTGACCTCCGACGAATGAGCCAGTCATGCTGACCAAGATCCTCTACATCGCACTCTCGAGCGCCAGCCTCGGCTTGCTGCTCTTCGAGGCCCCGCGCGGGGCGCTGCTCACGGGCACGCCCGAGCGAGGCAAGGTCGAGCGCAAGGACCAGCCCGGCGCGACCGTGCGGACGCCCTACTTCGTGTTCATCGGTGGCTACCACGGAGGCAAGTGAGATGCTGCTGGCAAAAGAAATCGTCGACCTCAATGCGCTCGCCTCGGCGGCGATCTATTCGGTGCTCGGGCTCGCGATCTTCGGCCTGTTCTGGCTGCTGATCGTCTGGCTGACGCCCTTCTCGATCCGCAAGGAGATCGAGGAGGACCAAAATACCTCGCTCGGGATCATCCTCGGCGCGGTGATCATCGGCATCAGCCTGATCATCTCCGCCGCCGTGTCGGGTTGATGCGGATGGCGCCCGAGTCGGGCAACCAAGTGACCGATCAGTCCGGGACCGAGCCGGCTGGCGTCGAGCGCGTCGAGACCTGGGCGAGCGCGTCGGGCGAGTCGCCGCGGCCCAGTAGCACCGATCTCGATCCCGACGCCGTGCCGCTCGCGCGCGACCAGGCTCGCGCCCGCCTGCTGCTCTTCGCGGTCCTGGTCGTCGCCACCTGTGGGCTCGTCTACGAGCTGATCACCGCGACGATGGCCAGCTATCTGCTCGGCGACTCGGTCACGCAGTTCTCGTTGGTGATCGGCGTGTACCTGAGCGCGATGGGGCTCGGGTCGTGGCTGAGCCGCTTCGTCGTTCGCCAGCTGGCCAACCGCTTCGTCTCGATCCAGCTGGTGATCGCGGTCGTCGGCGGGTTCTCGGCGCCGGCCTTGTTCCTCGGCTTCGGCCAGCTCGCCAGCATTCGCCCGCTGCTGTTTGCGATCCTGATCATCGTCGGGACCATGGTCGGGCTCGAGATCCCGCTGTTGATGCGCTTGATGCCCGGCCGCCCGCAGCTCAAGGACGTGGTCGCGCGGGTGCTGGCGTTCGACTACATCGGCGCGCTCTTGGCCAGCTTGCTGTTCCCGCTCGTGCTGCTGCCCTGGCTGGGCCTCGTGCGGACCAGCCTGCTGTTCGGGTTGCTCAACGCCCTGGTCGCGCTGTGGTCGGCGCGGGCGTTTCGACGCGAGCTCGTCCGCCCGCGCCTGGTCACCGCCGAGGCGCTGCTGGTCGTCGGTCTGACCGGCTCGTGCTTCGGGCTCGGCGGCGCGATCGAGGAGTTCGGCGAGCGGCAGCTCTACGACGCGCCGGTGATCTTCTCGCACAAGACCCCCTACCAGCGCCTGACCCTGACCCGCTACAGCGACGACGTCCGGCTCTACATCGACGGCAACCTGCAGTTCTCGAGCGCCGACGAGCACCGCTACCACGAGGCCCTCGTGCACCCGGCCTTCGCCGCGCGCGAGCAATTCTCCCAGCGCCCGGCCGAGCGCGTGCTGGTGCTCGGCGGCGGTGACGGCCTCGCCTTGCGCGAGATCCTGCGCTACCGCGAGGTCGAGCGCGTCGATCTCGTCGATCTCGATCCGGCGATGACCGAGCTGTTCGACGAGCTCGAGC